>NZ_JADEWT010000200.1 GCF_015207505.1 Tychonema sp. LEGE 06208 | reverse complement strand
ACTGCGACGGTGAGGAAGTTGGCTCCTTCGAGGTAGGAGCTTGCCAAACCGTGGGTGTACCAGGATGTGACGAAGGTGGTGCCGGTCAGCCAGCCACCGATGGATAGGTAGGCGCAGGGAAATAGCAGGATGCCAGACCAGCCTACGAAGACGAAGCGATCGCGCTTGAGCCAGTCGTCGAGTACATCAAAGATGCCTCTTTCGGTCTGGGCGCGTCCGACTGCGATTGTCATTTACGCAAATCTCCAAATAGATATAATTACAACGGATTTTTCTCTAATCATCAGTCTGCTACCGTTGCCTCTGCTTAGCAGAAAACAAGTAGGATTATGAACAGAGTTTACTTTTCTTTACCGTATTCACAATTATAAAGGTAATTCTTTACAAAAGCAAGTCTTTCTTAAATAACTTCGGGATTTTGACTTGTCCTCGGAAGTTCTCGAAGTTCTCGAATCAACCGGGAATGCGAGCATCTAGGGCTTGGCAAAAAGCATTTTTTTATTTTAGTGCTGTCCTCCTACAGCGCTGGTTATAGGAGCTCGAAGAGTTCGTGAGGGCACGCTAAAATGCTGGCGCGCAAATGCTCCCGCGCCCTGCTGGGCGCACACTCACGAGCATTGGGCTACAGAAACTGGGTGTTTTCTACACAATACTTCGTTACATCTATATATACTGAGGAGAGAGTTCCAAACTTAGGTTTTTAAGACTATATGTTCAGCATTGACATGATTGTGAAGAACACGCCCGTCTCGCTGTCGGTGCAGCGGAAGCTAGCCGAGGACGCTGAGGCTGTTTACCAGCAGGTTGTAGAAGCGATTCGCAACTCGCAACCGCAAATTTTGGAACTCACTTGCGAGAAAAATCCTGAGAAAAAGGTAGCTGTGCTCAGCAGCGAGATTTCTGGGGTGGTGATTTCTCAGAAATCGGGGGCGGCTTCTTCAGGTAGGGCTCCCGGTTTTGTCTCGATGACATTAGGAGAATGAGGGCTGGGGGTGTTGGTGCCGGTATGGGCCAGTCAGCGGTTGCTGTGCGGGATTTGGGTTTTTGCTGGCCGTCGGGCGATCGAGTTTTGCAAGGTTGCTCTCTGGATGTACCAAAGGGCGAGTTTTGGATGCTTTTGGGTACTAACGGTAGTGGCAAATCTACGCTGCTGAGGCTGATGGCTGGGCTGCTGCACCCCCAGTCGGGCGAAATTGATCTGGGCGGGCGTGTGGGTTTTGTGTTCCAAAACCCGGATCACCAGTTGGTGATGCCGACGGTGGGTGCTGATGTGGCTTTTGGTTTGGTGGAGGAAAAGCTTTCTAATCTTCAGGTGCGCGAGAGGGTGGCTGAGGCTTTGGAGGCTGTGAATTTGCTGGATTTGCAGCGGCGGCCGATTTATGCTTTGAGTGGGGGCCAGAAGCAGCGAATTGCCCTTGCTGGGGCGATCGCCCGTCACTGCGAAATTCTGCTGTTGGATGAACCGACGGCTTTGTTAGATCCTGATTCTCAGTTGGATTTGGTGGTGGCGGTGCAGCGGTTGGTGAAAAATCGCGGGATTACTGCTTTGTGGGTGACTCACCGTTTGGATGAGTTGAATTATTGTGATGGGGCTTTTTTGTTGGAAAAGGGCCAAGTTGTCGATCGGGGAGATCCGGCGCGTTTGAAGCAGCGGTTGATGCAAAGCCAAGATGTTTAGCTGTTAAGCAATTGTTGAATTAAGTTACTCGGCGATTGAAATCGCTTCTACAGAAACGAAGTCTGCCTCTGCAGACTAAAAGCATAGCTGCACGCCCAATTAATCTCGCAATCCCCGATCGCGCAACCAAGCATCTGCCCAAATTGTATCGGCCTCTGACAGCGCTGGTATGACTTCCCAGTTGCGATAATCTATCTTCAGGTCGTAACTTGCTATGTCGTAAATTTGAGTGAATAATTCCTGCAAATTTATGACTGGTTCGGTGTCGCCCGATCGCAGCGGTAAAGGAAAGGCAGGCATCGAATTTTGCAGGTTAAAAGCATACAAATCAGCTCTAGGACGGCGATTTCCCCGACACACCAAAACGCTATAGTGACTATCAATGTTGTTTTCAAGAATTGGCATTTTTCGACCGCGCCGCAATAAATCTATTTCTATTAAATGAGTGCGACTACCTAAAATTTCTTCTCGCTTTTCTTCGTACATTTGTCGCCCTTTGCCTGTTCGCTTATTCGTAGGCGAGAGAATTTCAATTACTGTTATCAATTCTTTTTCCCCCCTTTCTCTAATTTCTAAATAAGCTTCTCGAAGCGTGTAAGGTATGGGAAGAGTTACTGTGAATGGTTGTGTAGGCGGTGCTGCAACTGCTACGTTTGATGCTATTGTTTCTGTTGCAGTTGGTGGCTGCATTACAGTTACGTCGGGAATGCCAATGACTGATAAATCGTCGTCAGCCGTTTCATAGATTCTCACTTCCAGCGACACTAAATACTTAGGACGCAGTTGGGGAGATAAAAACCTGAAAATTTCACTAATCAGCAAGTTATGCATCCCAGGCCAGAGTTCGGGATGCTCTAAATACGGGTCCATACCGGGAAAGGGAGATGGCATTGATTTGACTCCTTGACTCAAGTCTATTTATAGTTTAGCAATACTTTTCTGGCGCGAATGGCTTGCCAACAGATTTTAGGGCATAGCTTTGCTTGTTGCAAATGATGACTGAAGGCTCGATCCACCTTTTGCAATAATAGGTTCGATCGCACATCTTGCACTTATTGCCATATTCCGTCGGGGGTTTAAACCGCTGCCGGAATATGGCAACAAATGCAAGATATCAGTTCGATCGCATTAACGTTCGATCGCCAATTGCATCGGAATTGGAACGCTGTTTTCATCTAAGACAGACACCGCATTTACGAATACAATTGTATGCGGGACTGCGGGCATTAAGCGGCGCAGTGCTTTGAGGTAAGATTCGGCATCTCGGCGACGGGCGAAACGGGCGACTGTTAACCGCTGACAGTTTGGGAGGTGGCGAATTATGCACCAAGGTTGAAGTCGATCGCGATAAGTGACTTGTTTTGGTATCATAGGAAAATCCTTCCCACTTTTGTGGGTGGTGAATGAAAGGCGATCGCTCTAGATTTCTCAGGTCACGGGGCGATCGCTGTATCTGTATATTAAAAGATATGAGCATAGCTTCTGTCAAGCATAAATGGGATTAATTCGGTTGCGAGTTCGAGAACTAGCTGAGGAAAAGGGTTGGACGCTGAAAGAAGTCTCTGACAGAACGGGAATTCCCTACAGCACGGTTAAAAAATACGCCCAAGCTCCCAAAATGGCAACGGTGGACTATACGGCTTTGCAGAAACTTGCTGAAGTCTTCGATGTGATGGTGGAAGACTTGGTTGAGGTTTTGGAACGGTAAACTGATTTGTCAGCGGGAAGATGGGTCTAATTCGATTGCGGGTTCGAGAACTAGCCGAAGAGAAGGGTTGGACGTTGAAAGAAGTTTCTGAGCGATCGGGCATTCCTTAACACTACCGTTAGAAGTTATGCGTATTCTTCCAAGTCCGTCGGGGGTTGAAAACCCCCGCCTCAAAGCTAAAGTCGTCTAAAGACGACTGAAGGGGCGATCGATCAGAGCTTCAATCCTTTTTTTTAAATTTTTAATCAATCATTTCTTCAGTCCAATTCAGTGGACTTTCGCTTTGAGGCTCTTGTTGAAACAAGAGCCGGAATCGGGCAACAAATGCAAGATACAGCATATTCCATGTATATGTGGTACACACAATCTTGTGAGATCGCCCGTGTAAGGTGCGTCGCCCACGGGCGATCTGCAAGTTTTATCAAATATGAAGCAGATCCGCACCTGGAGGATTAACACCACATAATATAGCGGCTACTGTACTTCCAAGCAATTTAAGTCGCTCGGTAATTGAAATCGCTCAGCTACTTGTGTTTTAAGTCAAAAATGGGTATTAATTAATCTATCGGAGAAGCTATTTCTGATGTGAAGGCATCTCTATGTGGTATTCTTTTTTGCCTTCTTTTCTTGTTAAAATGAGTGAATTAATGTGTGTCAAAGCAATTGGAAAAGGCTCTTGATGAGACTCGCATAAAGTGCCGATAATCGTGACCAAATCTTCATAGGGTGGCCCACCAATATATGGTGGTACTTTATTTAATAATTGTTCCTTCAACTTTATTGGTTGCTCAATAAGTATTGATTCACGATGTATTTGACTGAATAAAATATTTGCAAAATCTGTTGACAAAAACCCCAGCTCGCCGTAAAGGATAAGATATCCTGCAACCTCTACTTTAGTGCCAGGGCTATTTCATTCTGGACAAAGCGTGAGATTGCTTGTAGGCTGGGGATGTCCTTGGTTATGTGATTGTTAAGTATGAGTAGTTTAGCGATTGTTGCGGCGTTTTCTGGATTGCCCGATGCCCGA
>NZ_JADEWT010000001.1 GCF_015207505.1 Tychonema sp. LEGE 06208 | reverse complement strand
CGCCCGCCCCAGCTAAGGCCCCTGCACTCCCACAGAAACCAGGTTTTTTACCGGGATTAAAAGCTATAGCCCAGTTTTGCCCAAAAATTCGGCTTCTCAGTCAGGGACGCATTATGACGGTGTAGCAAGGCTTTGAGATTGCTTCACTACCTTCCAAATGACAGAAATACGTTAATCTAAAATCGCAAATCTAAAATCTAAAATCGGTTATCCCTTACAATAAACAAGCAATTATTATATTTTGAGTTATCCTGTGAGTCCTACTGCCGAAGTCAGCAATACCGTAAATGCGGGCGCTCTGCCAACCGTTACCGCAGCCCGCCGCGCTGTTTTTCCCTTCACTGCAATTGTTGGCCAGGAGGAGATGAAACTGGCGCTGCTGTTGAATGTCATCGATCCGAAAATTGGCGGAGTGATGATTATGGGCGATCGCGGTACGGGCAAATCTACCACAATCCGCGCCCTCGCTGACTTGCTGCCAGAAATTGAGGTGGTGGCTGACGATCCTTTTAACAGTCATCCCACCGATCCGGATTTTATGAGCGATGAGGTGCGCGATCGCACTTTGCATCACGGTACAATGCCCATCGCCCGCAAAAAAGTCCAAATGGTAGACTTGCCGCTCGGCGCTACCGAAGACCGAGTTTGCGGTACGATCGACATCGAGAAAGCTTTGGCCGAAGGAGTTAAAGCTTTTGAACCAGGCCTGTTAGCCAAAGCTAACCGCGGCATTCTTTACGTCGATGAAGTCAATTTGCTCGACGATCATTTAGTCGATGTTTTGCTCGACTCCGCAGCTAGCGGTTGGAACACTGTCGAAAGAGAAGGCATTTCGATCCGCCACCCGGCTAAGTTTATTCTCATAGGTTCCGGGAATCCAGAAGAAGGAGAATTGCGGCCGCAATTGCTCGACAGATTCGGAATGCACGCCGAAATTCGGACTGTCAAAGACCCCAATTTAAGAGTAGAAATTGTCGAACAGCGATCGAGTTTTGACCAAAATCCCTCAGAGTTTCTCGCGAAATATCAGCACGAACAAGACGATATGCAGGAGAAATTGGTGGAAGCCCAGGAAAGGCTAAAATCCGTAACTATCGATCGCGATTTGCGAGTCAAAATTTCCCAAGTCTGCGCCGAATTGGACGTAGACGGACTGCGGGGCGATTTAGTCACAAATCGGGCCGCCAAAGCTTTCACCGCCCTAGAATGTCGCACAGAGGTCACTGTAGACGATATTCGCAGGGTGATGACCCTGTGTTTGCGGCACCGATTGCGGAAAGACCCGCTAGAATCGATCGATTCGGGCTATAAAGTGACTAAAGTGTTCGATCGAGTATTCGGCCTAGAAACAACTGAGGAATAATTAATAATTGGTAATTGGTAATTGGTGGTGATGAAACATTTCCCAAATTTTTAATGCCTCATTCCCCATTTCCAATTACTAATTTCTGCAATGGAAAAACGAATTTTAGGATTAGATCCGGGCTTAGCAAATCTCGGCTACGGGGCTATTTCCTATCAAATTGTCCCCGGAAAAGAAGATGAAAACAGCATTTCCATGATTGATTGCGGCGTAATTAAAACAACGCCCAAACAGGAAATGGGACAGCGGTTGAAAACTATTTACGATGATTTGCACGAGGTAATTGAACAGATTAAACCCGATATAGCAATTGCCGAAAAACTGTTCTTTTACAAAATGGGAAATACCATACTCGTAGCCCAAGCGCGGGGTGTTTTGACCCTAGTATTAGCGCAGTGTGGAGTGCCGCTGTTCGAGTTTACCCCAGCGCAAATCAAAAAAGCATTAACTGGGCGCGGTAATGCGGATAAATCTGAAGTACAAGAGGCCGTAGCGCGGGAGTTAGAGTTGGCTTATATTCCGAAACCGGACGATGCGGCGGATGCTTTAGCGGTGGCTTTGACTGGTTGGTACGACGATGATATTTGTCCGAAAAAAATCCCATTGGAAACCGTAAAAATTTAATCTAATCTTCAGTCTCGCGTTGCGCGGACTTTGTTTTTGTAGAAGCGATTTCAAGATCCGATTCCCATTGCTGGTTCCCAATTCCCGTTCAAACCATCGGCAAATTCAAAACAAATCCCGGCAACACATCTTCACCCGACAAACTCACCGGAAAATGTACAATCTCCACCTCGCAATTAGCGCGATAAATTTCCACTTGTTCGTCTTGAGGATTAATCAGCCAACCCAAGCGCAAACCGCTGTTGATATATTCCTGCATTTTCTCCTGAAGCGGCCGCAGCGCATCTGTCCGCGAGCGCAATTCTATCACAAAATCAGGGCAAATCGGCGGAAACTTCTCCCTTTGTTCATCTGTCAAAGCCGACCATCTTTCCAAGCTAACCCAAGCCGCATCGGGAGAACGGTCTCCGTTATTTGGCAGCCTAAAAATTGTTGAAGAACTAAACACTCTCCCTAGCTGCGTTTGACGGTTCCACAAGCCCAAATCTGTAATTAAATCGGCTTCTCGATTGCCGCTGACTCCGCCTACTGGTGACATAATGATGATTTCTCCTTTAGCAGTCCGTTCAAATTGCCAATCTCGATTCATCTGGCACAAACGGTAAAACTGTTCATCTGTTAGTTCGACACTATCTAAGTTTAAAGTAACGGTTGTCATTTTTCCTAACTCCCGAAAAATATGAGTTCTGCCAACCTATTTTAGCGCCGCTTTCTGTCAATGACAAATTTATCGCCTGCTCTGTGATATTGCTTCACGACCTTCGTAATGACAGACGAAACAAATCAATTTTAAAATCAGTCCTCCCAGGGAGGACTTTCGCTTTCCGACTGGGGTTAAAAGCCGATTCGGACTATTGCGAAGTACCAAATCTCAGGTGACAATATAATTAAGTTCGATCGCCCAATCTCAACATCAATCAAAAAAATGCTATAATATATAATTTAACTCCTAAACTTCTCCAGTCAACAAAGCACAAACTAAAATTTTATGGTGATTATTACTTCACAAGAAATTGCCCAATTTCGATCGCAATTAGCCGAATATCCCGAAGCCCTAAAAGCCCTCGACGAAATCGAAGATTGCGAAGGGAATATCGAAGATGCAGCAATATCTCTGGCAATTCAAGCCGGACAAGAACCGAACATTTCGGAAAAGTGGCTGGACGGATTGGCCAAAAGATGCCGCGTTGCTATCTGCAAATCTGAGGTTAAAGAAGAGTTGACAAACGGACAATTGAATGCAGCATTTAGAGATTTAGTCGCTGCAAAAATTTGTCCTAAAATTTTGGTAACTTCCGTGATTATTTATGTATTTAAAACTGGAGTAAATGATTTTTGCGAGCCTCTGGAATATCAACTGTAAAGCCATTGATGCAGTTAAAATTGCCCCGATTTTCTGAAACAAAACGAGGCGATTTATAAAGAGGGATGGCTAGGTCGCGCGGACTTCGATCTACCCCTGTGCGCTGCTGTACCCAGCCGGCACTAAATCCGGCGACAATCCCAAAGATTTCCCCAGCAAACGAGCCAGTTGCACTAAAAAATTGGCAGTATCTCTGTCTCCTTCCCCGGCCATTGAAGCTGATATCTGGATTAGCATCTGCACAAATCCGGCATCTATTAAATGGGAACAGGAACTTAAAACCTCTGGTTCTTGGCCGTTAGGACAGGTGAGCACTCGCTCGATCAAGTTCAAATAAGCTTCTTGGCGTTCTGGATTCATTTTGGGAGGATGGGTACAGTCAATAATTTATTATTACGCTTAATTCTGTTCTGTCAATCAGGCGATCGAATATGCGATCCCCGTCTTTGCTCTAGAATCTTTATTCCGTCTGGAATAGACAGAAGCTTAAAGAAAATCTTAAGTTTCTCAATCTTAGTTTAGTTGAGGTAAGGTGTTATTTGGCACACTCTAATATTAGGTAAGATAGGCCGACTGCTACCCTAGGATTCAAGAAAATTAGGAATTTATCAAATGAAAATAGGAATATTTTTAGGAAATTTAGGAAATCCCGCTATCTACTATCCCAAACTCGCCCAAATTACCGGCGGAGTTGGTGCGAGTATTTTTCTTTGCCAATTATTGCAATGGCAAGCGCAACATTCCAACTCTAGCGAAGGGGTGAAAACTAACAGCAACGAAATTGAAAAAGCCACGGGTTTAAGTCCTGAAGAACAAGAAATCGCGAGAGGGTTGCTAAAAGTGCGATCGCTCTTGAAAGAAAAATTCACAAATCCCCACACGGACACCCTAGAACTCTGGGCGGACATTGACGCTTTTGAGGAAAAACTTAATAACTTTTTTGCCAACAACCACACCGAGACTATAACAGAACCAATTCGCGATCGCACAAATCGCCCTGTAGAAATATTATCGGAAACTTCCCCCCCACAGCGTGCAGTTAAAACCGACAAATATTTCGGACAACCGCGCCAGCAAATAGCCGTTGCTGTCACCGCGAATTACCAATTTAGTGGGCCTTGGAATTCCCAAGAAGAATTGCACAACTTTCAGCGGGCTTTAGAAGAATATGCCAGAGTTCGCAACTTAGGATTTGGCAATCCTTCGGGATGGGCTTTTAAAGTTATTGATAGCATGACAAAAGGCTTAGCTTCGACTTTTTGGGACGAATTTATCGCGGGAATTCCTTTGGGAGAAAGTCAGAAAGTTAAGCGGGATTGGGAAATTGAGCCGGAAGTGCCTTATCCGGCGTTTGAAGAGGAGCGAATTCAGTATTACGTCCACAAGGGCGAACCGCTGGAAGCAGCAGTGTCTAAGGCTCGCGCTGACTTGAGAAATCCGGTGTTGGGGAAGGATTTGTGGGAGGGTTTTTTGCGAAAGTGCGATCGTATTGCTGATGATGCGCTGAAAGCAAAACTGCAGGGCGTTGACACACCATATCTGCCCTCTTCCTTCAACGAAAAACCGCAAATCACCAAGGATAGCGTAATGCGAAAATTAGGGGCGATCGCGCCGCAATTTGCCCTGAATCAATCCACATCTGAAACTATCGCCGAACCGCCAAAACTCGAACCACAAGAACAGATCACCGCTGACGAAATCCCCAGTATTTCATCTTTACAAAAAGCTTACCAAACTCCTCTCGGTCGCAGTATAGTTGAAAAACAAATCGCTGCTAATCCACAATGGGGCTATGAAATTGTTAATGGTGAAATTATAGAATCAATTTTTTTTTAGGAGGCGAATGTGAAGCGAGTTAGCGATATCGATCCGCTGGGAATTGAGCGGGCAAATCCTTCGGATGCAGAAAGAGAAAAGCTGCGACAGGAAAGATTGCAGCACGAGAAAAGTTTAGGTTTTCAGCAGTTAATAGAATTTTGCAGTTTGGGCGAATACGGCATGGCGAAAGAGCTTGCAGCTAGACATTCTAGTTGGGGTTATGAAATAGTTGACGGAGTTGTAATGGAGCGGATGGATTAGGTTCGTAGTAAAGACTTTAGTCCCTTATTAAAGCATAGGAAGAAAAAACTAAAGTCCTCACTACGAACCTGTTTTTCCTAATATGTTAGGATTAGAATAGAGATTTAATTGGTTTTAAAGTTATGACAGTTATTAATGCAAAAAATCTAACATTATCAGAAGTACACCGTCTGTTCGGCTTTCAAAAGCAGTACACTAACTCATTTACCTCTCTGTTATCTCTTGAAGATATCACAGAACACGAACAGCAGGAACTTACACAAATTAGGGATGATTTTGATGACTATATTTCCACGGATCGAGTTTCAGAAGGACTGGTAAAAGCTCTGACTACCTTTCCCTTAATGCGATTGGCTGGCTTCTACCGCCGCCCGATTAAAATTAGTTTAGAACAAGACATCGCTGAAATTAGCATTGAAGATGAAGATACTATCATTAAAGGACGGTTTGATATCTTGGCTGTCAACAGGATAAAGCCCATGAGAAGCGATACATATTTTTGGGTTTTGGTAATTGAAAGTAAAAATTCTGGAATCAACGCATTGATGGGTTTATCCCAATTGCTAACCTATGCTTATCAAAATTTAAAATATCAAGACACTATCTGGGGTTTGACAACCAACGGAATGCACTATCAGTTCGTGAATATTCAGGGGGGAAATACCCCAAGCTATCAGCTATTGCCTTTGCTAAACTTGATGGAACCCGAACCTTCAATTTTGTTGCTGCAAGTTTTAAAGGCTATTTGTAAGCTGTAGATGAAGGAAGAAGGAAGAAGGAAGAAGGAAGAAGGAAGAAGGAAGAAGGAAGAAGGAAGAAGAAAGAAGAAACATCTTGCTTTGATTCGGAGACTCTCTTGAAATTATCTGCGTTGATATGTGTTTATCTGCCTTTCATCTACGGTATATCTATCAATAAAAGATTTATCTAATAAGTCTAATCATCATCGCCCTAAAAAAAAATGAGGCGGGGAGAATTCCCTACCTCAATTTTTAGCTAACTTTTCTCTACAAAATAGAGTTGTTAAAGCTTAGTAGCCTCTGGTGTTTGGCTTGTGCACGATGAAGCTCAGCACTTGGCACTGCTTCACGTTGTCAAAACCCATAACGCGGATGTAGCACTGAGGATTTTCTTGGCGGCAAGCTTGAATTTCAGTCATGATTTCTTGGACGCTGCGAGCACCAAACAAAGGCAACTTCCACAAAGTCCAGTAGCGCATTTCAGCAGCAGAACTTTCGTTGAATTCTACGCCGGGAATGTAGCCTTGATCGAGGATGTATTGGAGTTGCTTGGCAATTTGGGCGTCTGTCAGCGGGGGCAAATAGGACAGAGTTTCGTAACGACGCTCTTTAGGTAAAGTCTTCATTTTTTGTATCTCTAAGGTGTGTGTTCGATCGCACTTCTCGATCGATTAACTCGACAAATTATCCAGATTCGGTTCAGAATCTATTGATGCTTCAGGATGACTGGTAGAAACAGACCAATTAAGTTGCGTAATTCGCTCTAAATGCTGGCGTCTGTGTTCCATATTCGCCTGTTGAATGCCAGTACAAACCATTTCTGGCAAAAATTCCGTCACATCGTGAGCCAGATATTCTCGCACAGTCATGATCCGAAATCCTAAATCTTGATTTTCCCTCAGCAGCTCGTCAATGTAAGCTTCTCCATCTTGGATTTTGTTCTTCGTGGAAAAGTCATTCAACCAGATGGCTTGGGCAGGATTGGTTTCGCTCAACTGAGCGACCACAATCCGCACGGATTGATAGGTTAGGTAACTTGCCAGCACCTTAGCGGTGTCTTTCGCAACTTGTTTGAGATCCATTTTTGACCCCAGCTCCCTCAAATTTGAGATTTTGGATTTTAGATTTTAGATGCAAACTTACTTGTAAATCTTCTTCAAAGATAAAGACTTAAGAGCAAGTTTGCGACCTAAAACCTAAAATCTGTAACCCAAAATCATCAAACGGTATCCATTGCCTCGAACTCAAACTTGATTTCTTTCCAGAGTTCGCAAGCAACAGCCAATTCAGGGCTCCATTTGCAAGCTTCGCGAATGATGTCTCCGCCTTCGCGCATCAAGTTGCGGCCTTCGTTACGAGCTTGGACGCAAGCTTCCAATGCAACGCGGTTAGCTGCTGCACCAGGTGCGTTGCCCCAAGGGTGGCCCAAGGTGCCGCCGCCGAACTGCAAGCAGGAGTCGTCGCCGAAGATTTCTACCAAAGCTGGCATATGCCAGATGTGGATACCGCCGGAAGCAACCGGCATGACACCGGGCATGGAGGCCCAGTCTTGGGTGAAGTAAATACCGCGGCTGCGGTCTTGTTCGATGTGGTCTTCGCGCATCAAGTCTACGAAGCCCATCGTGATGCCTTTTTCGCCTTCGAGTTTGCCCACAACTGTACCGGAGTGCAGGTGGTCGCCGCCGGACATCCGCAAGCACTTGGCAAGTACGCGGAAGTGGATACCGTGGTTTTTTTGACGATCGATCACGGCGTGCATGGCGCGGTGAATGTGCAGCAAAATACCGTTTTTGCGGCACCATTTGGCCAAGCTGGTGTTTGCAGTGAAACCACCGGTTAGGTAGTCGTGCATGATGATCGGGGTTTTGATTTCTTTGGCGAACTCAGCCCGTTCCATCATTTCTTCAAAGGTGGGGGCGGTTACGTTGAGGTAGTGGCCCTTGACTTCGCCGGTTTCTGCTTGAGCTTTTTCAATAGCTTCTTGAACGAACAGGAAGCGATCGCGCCAGCGCATGAACGGTTGCGAGTTGATGTTTTCGTCGTCTTTGGTGAAGTCCAAACCGCCGCGCAGAACTTCGTAAACGGCGCGACCGTAGTTCTTAGCAGACAGACCCAATTTGGGCTTAATTGTACAGCCGAGCAAAGGACGGCCGTACTTGTTCAATTTGTCCCGCTCAACGGTAATACCGTGAGGAGGGCCTTGGAAGGTTTTCAGGTAAGCAATGGGAATCCGCAGGTCTTCCAACCGCAGGGCGCGCAGAGCTTTGAAACCGAATACGTTACCGACCAAAGAGGTCAGCAAGTTGGTGACGGAACCTTCTTCAAACAAATCCAAAGGATAAGCGATGAAGCAGATGTATTGGTTGTCTTCACCGGGGACTGGCTCGATGTCGTAGCAGCGACCTTTGTAGCGGTCGAGGTCGGTCAGGAGGTCAGTCCAAACAGTTGTCCATGTACCGGTGGAAGATTCAGCGGCCACAGCAGCTCCAGCTTCTTCTGGGGGAACTCCTGGCTGCGGTGTGACGCGGAATGCTGCCAAAATATCTGTATCTTTCGGCGTGTAGTCCGGGGTGTAATACGTTAGTTTATAGTCTTGAACTCCGGCTTTATACCCAGCCTTTGATTGAGTTTGGGTTTGCGCGTAAGCCATATCTCGCTTCCTAGTATTCGCTTAATTTTTTTGCCCGATCGCAGGCTGTTAAAAATATATCAATAAATGAGTGCTCTTTAATTTTAATATTCTTTTAATCCTCATAAGTATTGTTTATTTTTCTTTATATTTAGATATTTTTTGTAACATATCTTATTAAACGAAAGCGGCAAAGGATGCAGGGGGAAAGGCTGGGGATCGAGGAGATTTTGGATTTTAGATTTTAGATTTTAGATGGAGGAAACAGGAAAAATTAGTCATAAATACTTAATTTTATGGTGGAGATCGATTAAATTTGAGATGGTAAATTTTAGGTTGGGGGGAGGAAAAGTTAGTTATAAATACTTAATTTTAGGGTAGGAGATCGAGCTCAACTGCAATCGAGTATGCAATTCTTTAATTGAAAATCCCGTGGGGGGCCAAGAAACCGGGTTTATGGGAAAAATTTGGGTGTATTAACGAGAAATATAGCAAGAAACCGGGTTTCTGAGGTTGTAAAGCCCGATCGCGCCAACTCTGGCACAATCCACAATCCACAATCGCAAATCTAAAATCTAAAATTTCCTGACTCTCAGAGGGCAAAGTCAAAAATCGACAGCATAGCACATAATATGGACAGGACTGGTGCAGCAACCTGGTTTTTCAAACCAAAATCCGTCGTTACAGCAATTAAACTTCGCTTAAAACCGGGTTTCTGCCTTAGCTGCGCGTAAGTCTAATATGGATATCTAGCCCCATTTCTACTCTGGTTGTGCCTCACCCCCCTTCAAAAGCCGTCCACTGCATCAATCCAGATTGCCCAAGGCCTTACCCTCAGACTTGGGGCAACAATTTTTGTCAGAATTGCGGGACTCCGCTGCGGCTAAAAAATCGCTACGTTCCTTTAGAAGTTCTCGGTTCCGGGGGTTTTGCAGCCATATACACGGTTTGGGACACAGAAACTCAAACCGATCGCGTCCTGAAAGTATTGCTCGAAACTGCCCCGAAAGCGCTGAAACTGTTCGAGCAAGAAGCTTGGGTTTTGGCACTTTTGCGACATCCCGGTGTCCCGAAAGTCGAGCCGGACGGTTATTTTCATGTCAAAACTCAAAATTTTTCAGGCGTGGATAGAAATGTCACAGCGAGGCACTTGCCTTGTTTGGTCATGGAAAAAATTCACGGCAAAACTTTAGAAGCAGTTCTCGAAGAACACTCTCAGGGGTGTCCGCAGGAATGGGTGTTTAGTTGGCTGAGTCAAGCTGTGGATATTTTAGAGGAGTTGCACAGGTGTCAGATTATTCACCGCGACATTAAACCCTCAAATTTGATGCTGCGAGACCCGGAATCGCCACAAGTTTTGCTGAGCAAGGGTTTGGGCGGACTGCAATTGGTGGCGATCGACTTTGGGGGAGTTAAACAGATGGGCGGTGGCGCACCGGTGGGGAAAGATTCTCCGAGCTCGACGCGCTTGATTTCGCCCGGATACAGCCCGCCGGAACAAATTGTGGGCGGTGGTGTGGTACCGGCGACGGATTTTTATGCTTTGGGGCGGACTTGCATTCATTTGCTGACGGGGAAGTATCCCGCTGAAATTGAAGATCCGATGACGGGTGAGTTGCGGTGGCGACATATTGTGTCTGTGAGTCCGGCTTTGGCGAATTTGTTGGATGATATGGTGCGATCGAACGTGCAGCAGCGTCCGGCTGCGGCTGGAGATGTTCGATCGCGCTTGCAGGAGATTTATGCTAGGAGTAAGGGCAAAATTGCGACGGCCCCAACCGGTCAAGCTATTGTGGAATTCTGCCGGCAAGTGGTGGTGGCGGGGGCGCAAAAAACCGCAAGTTTGACGGTTTTGCTGTTCGGGGCGATCGCCCAAATCGTAGTAGCTTCTCTCGATACCGGCTGGGAAATGGTGCTCGGCGGGGTTGGTGGATGTGCCGGGGCGATCGGCGGTTTGGTTTTGAGTTCTGCGCCTGTCGGCCAGGAAATTGCGAGTTTTCTAAATGAAGGTTTGCACCAATTAATCCATGACATGACTTTTACTGTCGGGCCGGAATTGCTGCTGTTTGCCTTTGCGGGTTGGGGAACTGCGATCGGTTTGACGGATGCGGGGAGTTTTCGCCAGCACAAACAGTATTGGCTGTCGGGATTGATGGGAGCTCAAGCCTATTTATTGGCTGGTTTGTGCTGGATGGAAGCAACAACTTCTAGCGGCGTGCAGGGGATTATTTTGGGGGCTTTTGCGATCGCCTCTATGACTGTAGGAATGGGTTTGCGTAGCCATCAATTAGTTCATGCTTTGGTGGTGGCTGTTTGTTCTACGGGAATTTTTCTGTTTTTGAATACTTGGAATATTTTTCCTGGGAGTTTCTTTGCGATTTTGTCACAATCGTCTAATACTAATTTCTGGCTGCAAGTTTGGGGTGCGATCGCCTTTTTTGGTTTGTTGGGAAGTACGATCGGGCTTTGTTTGGGAGTGAGTCATTATTTAGTTGTGCCCGTGCTCAGGTGGTTGGGCTGGCGCTAATTAAACCTCTCCAATATTTTTTTTGAGTTCGATCGGGCTGTTATATCAATTCCGGTTGCACTCAAACATGACTATTGACTGTTGACTGTTAGCTGTTGACCAATAACAACTAACAACTGCCAACTAACAACTGCCAACTGCCAACTAACAAATAACAACTAACAAATAACAGCTAACAGCTAACAACTAACAGCTAACAACTAACTAATCATTTGACTGTCAACAGTGAATTTACTCTTCCGATGAAGAGAGGATTTGATATTATTAAGTTTTCGATCCTAAACACCTGTCATAGTTTTAGTGGAACTTATTTCGGTTAATTCTGCCAAGGAATGCGATCGCACTGCGCGAAACATCCCAAAGCGACATAGCCCCACACCAAACGCTAATCGCATCAGTAAAAGTGTCGGTACTTCTCGCAGAGACTTGATAAAACCCGATACACCAAAACGTACTAATCCGACGGGTCTAACTATACCTTGCCAGATAGAATCTATCCAAGAAGGAAGGGTTTCTTGCGTCCAATCTGCGGTGGTTACAGTGCCATCCACAAACCCCGTTTCTTCTAACAGTTCTGAAAAGCCCTCGATGCTTGAAAAAGCCGGATGCGACCACTGATCCAGCAGTTGTCGCATTACAGGTTTCTCCCAAAAATTGAGAGGGATTTGGCGCGAATCTCTTTGATTCCAGTCAGCCACAACCAGCAGGCCACCAGGCTTGATTACCCTCATCAACTCTTTGGCAAAAACAGCTTTATCTGGCATATGGGGCCCTGCTTCGATCGACCAAACCACATCAAAACTCGCATCGGGAAACGAAAGCGCCATAGCATCATCCACCCGAAACTGCAGATCGAGTTCTGGGGGAGTTAATTCTTGAGCGCGTTTAACTTGCTGCGGGCTGATAGTAATTCCCGTCACAGCAAACTTATAATCCTGGGCCAGAATGCGGCTGCTACCGCCAATTCCACAGCCCACATCTAGAACAGTAGTACCAGCAGGTAATTTATCTAAGCCGCCCCAGCGCACCATTTCATGCACAAAATCAGATTTTGCTGTGAGGAAATCTTTCCGTTGTGGCGGCGAACCGTAATGGCCTAAGTGGATGTGTTCGCCCCAGTAAAATTCTAAAATTCCGTCTTCTGTCCACTCGTCGTAGGAGTTGGCCACAGAGTCGGATGATTGATAAGGGCGAGCCGTGATTAAATAGATCAGAAGGGCGATCGCCAGCAGTCCAAACAAAAGTCCAAATACCACAAATAAATTCATTTTTTCCTTTCTCTTATCATCTCAGGAGCTAGCACAAAATCCAACTTGGCGCGTTTTTGATTCACGATGTCTATTTGTTGCGACAGACTACAGCGAAAAAGTTAGCGATTTATGGGCTATCGCCTAGTCTTTACTGTCACGACTCAGCTATTATCTGACTGAGCATCTATCAGCAATCGGTGAAATTTCATAGACTTGCGCTGCATAAGTCTTCGATCGATAGATCAACCGCAGATGTCAAGCAGATCGACACAGATGCAACGCAGATGCTTTTCAGATAATTTGTGAATGAATGCCAGAGGTAAAATCAATATCTTTCTCATTCCATAGAGCGATTTTTACCCCAACAATCGGTTTTTTGCCGCGTACTTTTATCCTACCGGGCACTAAAATTTAGCAGAAAATTCAAGCTCTGGTGATTCACTGCGCTGCAAGTAAATCTTCAAGGCCCCAATTTTTTATAGGGCGATCGATTAAATAATACTGAATTAACCATCATCTATGCCTCGCAGACGAAAAAGAACAGGTTTGCGATCGGCGGGTCTTCTGACTGAGAGATTCTATCATCTCATCACAGTTGCGGGACAGCAGCGGATTTGCACCGAATTTTCCCCGTTTCTTCCAACGCTGGTTTGTTGTTGGAACCGATTTTTGTACATACATGATGTTATCACAATTTTGGCTTGTTTGCATCAAAAACTGTGAAATAAGTAGAAAGGCGTAAATATTTGTAGTTGGGATGAGGCAGGAGTCAGGAGACAGAATGCAGGAGGGATTGGGGTTTTAGCCTCATTTATCTTTCTTAACACAGTTGTGTTTTTCCCCACCGACTTACTTATGTCAGCAATCTCACAAATTGCGGCACCCGAACGCATTACTATGGTTTGGTGGTGGCAGGGGCGATCGTATCACCAATCAAAACCGCCCGATTAATTTAAGCTGATTAAAAATTAGGTTGCGAAAATCCGATGCTCCCCAAGAATAACGGCAAAAAGTTACGATTATTGACAGGGTTCTTAGTCTCGCGATTTATTCGTTGGTTCGCCAGCGCGATCGGGCTATTTCTCAGTCTCTGGATCGTCGTACCAGCACCCACGCTGTTTTTGTACCCTTTGGCGGTGGGTGCACCAGAAATTAGTCCTTGGTTGGTGGGCCTAAATACGATCGCCCTTTTGCTGAATCTGCTCAAACGACATCGAGGCAAAGTCTACATTACTTTACTAATTTGTAACCTGTTCGCCCTCATTCTGAGCCTGCTTCCGCTGATGCAACTAACAGCAACGAACGCAGCGATAGCTACCGAAATGCCAGCAGTTTTAGGCAAAAACTATTTAGCCACCGTTCCTCAAACCCTGCGCGCGCAGCTACGCCCTCAACCGTTTATCCTAGCAGATGCGTTCCGGGGAATTCCCATGAGAGACATCAGGAGCGATCGGGATATTGTATTTGCTAACCCTGACGGAGTTTCACTGAAACTCAACCTTTACAGGCCGATGCAAATTGGCAAATATCCGGCGATAATCATGCTTTACGGAGGAGCTTGGCAAAGAGGTAATCCCGATTACAATGAAGAATTCAACCGCTACATGGCCGCGCGAGGTTATTGTGTTGTAGCAATTGATTACCGCCACGCTCCCAAATATAAGTTTCCGGCTCAGCTTGAAGACGTGCAAGCCGCTCTTTCCTACATCAAAACTCATGCCGGTGATTGGGAAATCGATCTTGATAAAATTGCTTTGATGGGAAGGTCTGCAGGGGCCCATTTAGCAATGCTAACTACTTACGGTTCCAGCGCGCTTCCCATTAGAGCAGTGGTGAATTATTACGGCCCCAATAACCTGATTGGGGGATACAATGACCCACCTTTTCCTGATGCGATCGATGTTCGAGCCGTCTTGCGTGCCTTTCTCGGAGGAACGCCAGAGGAACTCAAGGAACTTTACCGTCAGGCTTCTCCCATCAATTATATTAAAACAAATCTTCCCCCTTCTCTACTGGTTTATGGAGGTCGCGACCATATCGTACAGGCTAAGTTTGGGCGATCGCTCTACGAACGATTGCGCGCCACAGGAAATCGTGCTATTTTGCTCGAAATTCCTTGGGCAGAACACGCCTTTGATGCAGTTTTTAATGGGCCTAGCAATCAATTAGCTTTGTATTACACAGAACGTTTTTTAGCTTGGGCTTTGAAGTCTCCCGATTACCAATTCATCCCACTTCCCAAAACCAATGCAGCTCTATAAATCAAAAGGTTTCATACCCTGTCCCATCGATTAACCGATCTAACAAAGGTTCGTAGTACGGAATGCGAGTCCGCTCATTTGTTGCGGACACTGACTGACGCACGCGCGATCCAATCGATCGGTCAATCTACCGGGGACGATATTAAACAGAGGACTTTCGCGCCCACTACAAACCATAAATGCAAAGCAGAGTTGCTTTATTCGTAAACTCTCATTAAATAATCTGCCTTACCTCCGCAATTGACCGAACAACCAAAGATTTACGCAAGAAGTTTATTGAGAATTTTTCGAGTTCCAACCCCGGATTTATAGAGATTCAAAAGTAGCGGTAAAGCCATCCAAAGTCAAGCATTCTTCCATAAAGTCCTCTACATCATTGACATTTTCAAGTTTATATTCCATGATGCGTTCACCGTCGCCTTTCATCTTTTTGGAAGAAAGAGGCGTGGCCGGATATTTTTCTGCGATCGCCTTAAAAGCTTTGGAATGGGTTTCCCAGCTTGCTGCAGAACAATTAATAATTAAAAGCCACATTATCGAATTCCTCCTAGGATTTGGTTTAGTAATAATCCCAATTAAAATTGGGTTTACAAAGCAGATAAATCTAGCGATTCTGTTGTTAGGAAAAAAGCTAAAAGCCGAGCAACTATGAGAGCGACACCACCATCAACATTAGACTCAACATTCAAAACCATCACCGGATCGTGCAAGGATAAGCGTAACAAAAACCAGCCGGATTCGCTAGCTGATGTGCAAGAAATTCGCACGCCTTCGTAGTTATTGGGAACAATTTTCCAGTCGGCTTGCGTTGAAGTAAAATCTTGCAGTTTGTCGATGACAGCCTCTCCCAGAACTTTGAAATCATCCACATTAATTTTAATCCGAAATTCTGCACTTTCTGCGGGTTCTTGTAAATTAGCAATTAAATCTGGTAACGATTGATTGGCTAGCTTGGATTTAGCCAATTCAATCAATAATTTGCTCACCAAGTAAGCGCCATCATCCAGAAAATAATTTTCTTTCAAAGCTCCGTGGCCAGAGGTTTCAATCGCCAGCCACGATTCCTGTCCGGCTTGATTCAGGCGAACCGACTCGTCAATCACATTTTTGTAGCCGCGTTTAAAGCGATGGTGAATCCCTTTTAAATCCTGTTCGATGAATTGCGTTAAACCATCGGAGGTGATAGAATCGGTGACAATGGTAGAGCCTGGGTGTTCTTGTAAGATTATCGCAGAAATCAAAGCAATTAAGCGATTGCGATTGAGTTCCTTGCCAACTCCATCGACGGCCGCACTGCGATCGACATCAGTATCAAAAATAATCCCAAAATCAGCATGATTTTCAATTACCGCTTGACAAATTGACTGCATTGCCTGTTTATCTTCGGGATTGGGTACATGATTGGGGAAAGTACCATCTGGTTCTAAAAATTGACTGCCGGTAGTGTCTGCACCTAAAGGTTTTAAGACTTTATCGACATAAAATCCGCCCGCACCATTCCCCGCATCCACAACAATTTTTAACCCTGTCAGCGGTTGCTCAAAGTTATCGGGATGATTGACGGATTCCCGAATTTGTTTGACAAATTGGTTGGCATAAACAGAGATAAAATTATGCTTAGTAATGTTACCTGTCGCTGCGGCTGGCTGAAAATGATTGCTTTGGGCTAGTGTTAAAATATCGGTAATATCTTTTTTTTGTAACCCACCGTTGGCGGTGAAAAACTTTAAGCCGTTGCGATTAAAAGGTAAATGGCTAGCAGTGAGCATAATCGCGCCGTCGCAATCAAAACCGGGGGTTACGGTACTCATAAACATGGCGGGGGTTGATGCCATTTCAAAGTCGTATACTGTGGCACCAACTGAGGCGATTCCCTCCATGACTGCTTGCATTAAAGTTGGGCCAGATAGGCGGCTGTCGCGCCCGATCGCAATTATCAATTCTGCAGCGGGTTTGTGGACTTTTTCCACCAGCCAACTGACAAAAGACTGACCTAAAATTGTGACAATTTCCGGGGTGAGGTTGACTTTTTCATTGGGAACCCCTTCGAGGGCGATACCGCGAATGTCTGAGCCATTTTGAAGTTTTGTCCAGTTGAAATTTTGCATAATTATTGATGGTAATTAGTTATTAGTCATTAGTCATTAGTCATTAGTCATTAGTCATTAGTCATTAGTCATTAGTCATTGGTCATTGGTCATTAGTTAACAGTTAACAGTTAACAGTCAACAGTCCTTAGTCATTTTAGCCTGAGCGAAGTCGAAGGCTAGTCATCAGGAATAACGAAGAAGGAAGAAGACATAAACAGATGCAGACGGCGGTTGAAATCTATCCCCTAGAAACCATGTCTGTGCTAAACAAACTAAAAAATAAAGAAGGGAGAAATCAGGGATTCGATATGATTGTGCCTTGCGGTAACATAACTTTTCAATAGACCTCTTATATCATGTCCGGTCGATTAGCACAACAATCTTATTGTTCTTAATCGACCGGACACGACATTACAAAAATCTACAACTATCTTGAAATTATGTGCGTTAATCTGCCTTGGATCTGCAGTTGCTCTATCAATCAAAAACTCGTGCAACAGCTTATTAATCTCTCATTGTTTAATCGCGCTCAACACTGTAAATTGCTTGCAAGCAGAACTCACCATGCGCGGGGACTTCCACAATATCTGTAGCCGCATTGGTCGTTTCTACGCAGATTAAGCGCTGATAATCTGCATCGTCGAGGTCGGCCATGTTTGCAGAAATTGTCACCCAGGGATTCCACACAACGGCGGATTTGCTGCCAGAGGATTGAATGCGAATCCGACGATTTAGGGCGGCATCGTCAATTACTATTTGATTGGTGACATCGAGATAAATGCGATCGACCTCACCGACTGCTACAACTGCACCTACTTGAGTTTTTTCTACACCACCATCAACTTTATCAAGATACTGGCTATTTTCTAAACCCAAAACCTGCACGCGGTTGATGTCGCCGACTTGGAAGTAGGTGTGCAAAGCTTGGGTGAGGGGAAATGCTTTGTCGCCCAGATTGCGGGTGATTAATTCTACAGTGAGGCTGGTGCCAACGGTAATGGCGATCGCCAGTTCAAAGGCTTGAGGCCAAATTTCTCTTGTTTCCTCGGTATCCTGAAGTCCTAGAGTGACTTTGGTTGCGCCCTCTGGGGTGGTGGCGGTTGCTACCACATTCCACAGGCGATTCCGCACAAACCCGTGGCTGGGGCGGCCCAAGTCTTCGGGATCTGGGCCAAACCAGGGCCAACAAATGGGTATACCGCCTTTGATGGCTTTTCCTTCGGCGTAGTAAGCTTTTTCGCTCAAAAACATCACGTCTGCGGTTTCGGTGGCTGGTTGGAAGGAGAGCACTTGGCCAGCATACACAGAAATCACGGCTTTGGCTTGGCCGTTGTCGATGTGAATCATCGGGAAACCACCGTTTCCGCTAGCGAAGGTGAGGTTGTCTGCAATGCCGTAGTCTGTGTTTAATTGGTCAATACTCATGCTGTTTACCTGGTTGGTTGCTTCACCATTATCCGATAAGCTGTCGCGCATTTGAATTGCATATTTAGGGCTGGCTCTCCTGCCCAACCCCTACTCCCCACTCATTGTTTTATTTTTTTTGGATATACAGTTTATATGCCGCAACAGCTTATTGTGGTTGCTAGATTTTACGATATTCTTGAGTCAGGAATTTATTGGCAAACTATACAGCAAGTCTGAATCAGTTGTACAAAAGCATTATATTTTTTTAAGTTGGGATTATTGAAAAGCTCAAAGTTAAAGAAAATCTGAAATAATTGTTTAACTATCGAGAATTTTGTATAAAGGATCTGGGCGATGGGATTTGCAGCAGCGTCCGGTAAATTCCGGGGAAGTTCGATCGCGCTTGAGGCAGATTTATGCTAGTTTTTTTGCTAAAAAACCTTCCATTGATATTATTCAATTTGGCGGTGCGCGAGTGTAAATAATTTCCCAGTCGAGTTTTAAAGCTTTCCAGGCCGCTCGCTACAGATGCAATAATAATTTCGATGGTAATGTTCTATTTGATATCATAAGTAATAGTCTGAACGAATTTTATATTTTTGCAATAAATGGCAGTAACTACACACCAACTTATTCAGTGGAAACAGCAAGGGCGTGCAATTGTCGCGCTGACAGGTTATGATTGTGCGATAGCCCAACTACTCGACCAAGCCGGCGCAGACATCATCTTAGTCGGAGATTCCCTAGCAATGACAGTATTGGGCTACGAAACAACACTGCCCCTAACTCTCGATGAAATGCTGCACCACGCTAAAGCAGTGCGTCGCGGAGTCAAACAAGCATTAATTGTGGTCGATTTGCCGTTTTTGACTTACCAGGAAAGTCCGCAGCAAGCGATGCACTCGGCGGGGAGAGTTTTGAAAGAAACTGGCGCTCAAGCTGTCAAATTGGAGGGCGGATATCCAGCAATGGCGACTACTGTTTCGCAGCTAACATCCGCCGGAATTCCGGTGATGGGACACGTCGGTTTAACTCCGCAGTCGGTACACCAATTAGGCTACAAAAAACAAGGCAAAACAGCGGAATCTGCCGATCGCATCATAGCAGAGTCGATCGCACTGGAAGAAGCCGGGGTTTTTGCGATCGTCCTCGAACACATTCCCCCAGATTTAGCCGCTCAAATTACCCAAAAATTAACTGTTCCCACCATTGGCATCGGGGCCGGGCCGCACTGCGACGGACAAGTTTTAGTTACTTCCGATTTGTTGGGACTTTCGGAAAAACAACCGCCTTTTGCCAAAGCTTACACTAATTTGCGAGAAACAATTACTCAAGCTGTCAAAGATTATTCCCTAGAAGTTAGAGAGGGCAAATTTCCGCCATAGGTTTTTTGCATCGGAATGCAAGTCCCAAAAAAATCAGGAGTGAAGTTTTCTCGATTGAACCTAATTTAGATTTTCGGTGGGCCTTCTTCCTCCTTCTCCTTCTCTTTCTCCTTCTCCTTCTCGTCTAGAGCCGATTCATCATCACCTAGACCGACCCCTTCCTTAAAACTCCGCAGCGTTTTACCCAAAGCATTTCCCAACTCAGGAATTTTTTTAGGGCCAAAAATTAGAATAGCGACTACCGCAATAATGCCCATTTCGGGCAATCCCAGACCAAACATACAGTCATCTCCTCTAAAACTTGCTCGATCGCAAGTCAATCTGCTGGTATCCTTAAAAGTATCTACCTTTTTTCCTGCATCCTGCAACCGTAGAATCAAGTTTTATTAAGCGATCGCCCGATAAATTAGGAATGTTAGAAATCTCCCAGCCTTCCCTGCGCGAGCAACAGCACTACCTCATCCGCGAACTAGCACAACGGATGGAAGCAGTATGGCACCGCTATCTCGACCTCGAACCCTACCACCTCCCCGCTGAGTTGGGATATATAGAAGGGCGCTTGGAGGGAGAAAAACTGATCGTGGAAAACCGCTGCTATCAAACTCCGCAGTTCCGCAAAATACATCTCGAACTCGCTAAAGTCGGGCCGGTGCTGGATATTCTGCACTGCGTGATGTTTCCCAGACCGAATTACGCTTTGCCAATGTTCGGTACCGATATCGTAGCAGGCAAAGGCAAAATTAGCGCGGCGATCGCAGACCTTTCTCCCCTCAATCAGAGCCGCACTTTGTCGGAAGCCTACCGAACCCAACTGCAAACTTTGCCGGTCAACCAATTTTCCTGTCCCCGCCAAATTCCTGACTGGGGAGATATTTTCTCAGAATTTTGCCTGTTTGTCCGGCCCGATTCACCGGAAGAAGAAACCAGATTTCTGGACATAGTTGAATCCTACGTTGAAATTCACTGCCAACTCGCAGTTGCAGCAGAACCAGTCTCTGCGGCCGAAGCATCGAAAATTCTCGACGCTCAAATTTACTACTGCACCCAGCAGCAGCAAAACGACAAAACCCGCCGCGTCCTAGAAAAAGCTTTCGGTCAAGATTGGGCAGAAAATTACATGACTCAGGTGCTTTTTGATTTCCCTAAATAGCTGAAATCAGTTTACAATACTTAACAATAGGTGTGAAAAAACTTAATCAAGAAATCACCTATGTGATAAGTCATGGGAAAGGAATCGCGGGTCAAGGATAAGTCATTTTTAAAACCCCCAGGGCGAGGAGTCATCGGTTTAGCGACCGCCGCTACTGTCATGATCGCAGGAGTCGGTTTTTGGCAAGTATCTCAAATTAAAAAAGCCGAAGAGTTAAAGGCGGCTGCAACGGCGGCTGCAACTCCAGCCTCCACTCGCAGCAGCGTGACAGCTTTGGGTAGGTTGACTCCCCAGGGGGAAGTGATCAAATTGTCCGCCCCTTCAGCGTCGGAGGGAGCGAGAATTGAAGAGTTGCGGGTGGAAGAGGGCGATCGCGTCAGTCAAGGACAAATCATAGCAGTTCTCGATACGCGCGATCGGCTGCAAGCCATCCTCCAACAAGCCGACAAAGAAGTTCAAGTCAAACAAGCAGAATTAGCCAAAATTCAAGCAGGCGCAAAAACCGGGGAAATCGTCGCCCAAAAAGCCGAAGTTTCCAAGTCAGAAGTTCAACGTCAAAGAGAAACTGAAGGCGAAGCAGCCAATGTCGCCCGCCTAGAAGCTCAACTGCAAAGAGAAACCGAAGCCGAACAAGCAAACGTAGCCAAATTTGAAGCTCAACTGCAAAGAGAAACCGAAGCCGAACAAGCCAATCTTGCCAAATTTGAAGCGCAACTGCAAAGAGAAACTCAAGCGCAGCAAGCCAAACTCG
This sequence comes from Tychonema sp. LEGE 06208, assembly GCF_015207505.1. Lineage (GTDB taxonomy): Bacteria > Cyanobacteriota > Cyanobacteriia > Cyanobacteriales > Microcoleaceae > Microcoleus. Next base: position 148,510 of record NZ_JADEWT010000001.1, on the reverse strand, counting down.
CGAGGCTGGAAGCTCAATTGCGCGGCGAAATTGCCTCTCAAAACGCTACAGTCGATCGACTAAAAGCCGAATTAACCAACGCCGAAGCCGAGGAACAACGCAACAAAGAACTCTCCGAAACAGGCGCAATTTCCGCTTCCACCTACGACACCAAACGCTTAACAGTAGCTACAGCCAAACAAAAAGTTAGAGAAGCACAAGCGATATTAGAAAAAACCGTCGCAACTGTGCAACAGGAAATAATTGAAACTCAAGCTACCCTCAAACAAACATTAGAAACAGGCCAACAAGAAATCAACCAATCCCGCGCCAATCTTAAACGCAAATTAGAAACAGGAAGACAAGAAATCAACCAAGCTAGAGCCACTTTAAATCAAAAGATAGAAACAGGCCGAGAACAAATCAATCAAGCCGAAGCAATGCTGAAACAAAAATCAGAAACCGGCGAAGCACAAATCAATCAAGCCAGAGCAAATCTCGACCAAATATCCGAAGTCCGTTCCGAAGACGTACAAGCCGCCCAAGCCGCAGTCGAAAGTGCGATCGCCACCAAACAAAAAGCCCAAGTAGACTTAAACTTAAGCTACGTCAAAGCACCCGTATCCGGTTCCATCCTCAAAGTTAACACCAGACAAGGAGAACGCATCAACACCCAAGACGGCATCGTAGAACTAGGCCGCACCGATCAAATGTACGCCATAGCCGAAGTTTACGAAACCGACATCGCCAAAGTCCGAAACGGCCAGCGCGCTACCATCACCAGCCCCGTATTTGTCGGCAATTTAGAAGGAACAGTCACTCGAATCGGCAAACAAATCGGCAAAAAAGATGTCCTCAATACTGACCCCGCCGCCGACACCGACGCGAGAGTTATCGAAGTCAGAATTCGCCTAGACCCCGAATCGAGCAAGAAAGTTGCATCGCTCACAAACTTGCAGGTTCAAGTTAAAATAGACATCTAAGATTTGGAATTGTTGACTGTTAACCGTTAACTACTGCTTTCCTGCCAACTGCTTTCCTGCCAACTGCTTTCCTGCCAACTGCCTTCTTCCCCCTTCCTTCATTATGGCAAAAATACCCTTAGCTTGGGCACAGTTAACCCGCGAAAAAATGCGCTTAGTCATCGCGCTAGCAGGCATTGGATTTGCCGACTTGCTGATGTTTATGCAGTTCGGATTTAGAGACGCGCTGTTTGAAAGTTCCGTCAGCTTCCATTCACAGTTACAAGGAGATATTTTCATCACCAGCAGCCAATCTACGGCTTTAATAGCCATGAAAAGCTTCCCCCAGCGGCGCTTGTATCAAGCTTTGAGTTTTAACAGCGTTACAGCAATCAGCCCGGTATATCTAGGCTTTGGCTTGTGGAAAAATCCCGCTCCCAACCAGAGCAATACCCGCCAATTGATGGTCATCGGTTTTGACCCCGCTCATCCGATTTTTGATATGCCCGAAATCCAAAATAATTTGGACAAAATTAAGATGTCGGATGTGGTCTTATTTGACCGAGCTTCCCGCCCGGAATTCGGGCCAGTAGCTGAATATTTCGATGGGGGAAAAACTGTTGAAACTGAAGTTGACAACCGCCGCGTTAAGGTAGAGGGTTTATTTACTTTAGGGGCATCTTTCGGTGCAGATGGAAATATTGTTACTACCGATTTGAACTTTCTGCGAATTTTTGCGACGCGGAGAACAAAAGGTTTAATTGATATTGGTATTGTTTACTTGCAACCGGGAACGGATGTTAAGGCTGTTGTGGAAAAAATGAGGGCAACTTTGCCGTCAGATGTGCGGATTGATTCTAAAGAAGAGTTTGTGGCTTTTGAGAAAAAGTATTGGGAAGAAGGCACGGCAATCGGATTTATTTTCACTCTCGGCGCGGCAATGGGATTTATCGTCGGGATAGTGATTGTTTACCAAATTCTTTATACTGATGTTAACGATCACTTGCCGGAATACGCTACGCTAAAGGCGATGGGATATAAGGATTTTTACTTTTTGGGGGTGGTTTTTCAAGAGGCTTTAATATTAGCAATTCTTGGCTATTTGCCTGGGTTTGGGGTTTCTGTGGTGCTGTACAATTTAGGGAGAAGTGCTACGAGTTTGCCGATGTACATGACGGTGGGGAAGGCTGTAACTGTGTTTGTAATGACAGTTGTGATGTGTTGTCTATCGGGGGCGATCGCAGTTAGAAAGTTGCAGGCTGCAGACCCGGCGGATATTTTTTAAATTTGTTATTGGTTATTGGTTATTGGTTATTGGTTATTGGTTATTGGTTATTAGTGATTGGTTATTGATAGCTTTGCCGATCGAACGCTATGCTGTAAGAGAGCATCCCTCTCGATCGCACTCTTCCTCGGTTCTGCGCTATGACCCAAAGCTTCAACCCCACAGCGTTACCTCGACGCCGATGTTGAAAGCCAACGCGCCGATGCTGAACGAGAACAAAAAGAGCGATTGGCTGCTTATTTGCGATCGCAGGGAGTCGAGCCCGATCTCATTTGAGCCTTGTCTGATTATTTTGAACCTTAGGGGTTGATTTCATTAAATAATACCAATTAATTATGAACGCTACACCAGTTGTTTCCATTAAAAATCTCAATCATTCCTTCGGCGAAGGACAACTTCGCAAACAGACATTATTTGACATCAACCTCGAAATTTATCCGGGCGAAATCGTGCTGATGACCGGGCCTTCCGGGTCTGGCAAAACAACGTTGTTAACCTTGATTGGAGCTTTGCGATCGATCCAAGAAGGCAGTCTCAAAATTCTCGACCAAGAATTGCGGGGAACCAAGAAAAATAAATTAGTTCAACTCCGCCGCGACATCGGTTATATTTTCCAAGCTCACAATTTGCTCAAATGCTTGACAGCAAGGCAAAACGTGCAAATGTCTCTGGAACTGCACAGCCATCTTTCTAGCCAAGAAACTCACGATAAAATAGAGCGAATGCTGGAAGCTGTAGGGTTGGGAGAAAGAATAGAATATTACCCGGACAGTCTTTCTGGCGGACAAAAACAAAGAGTTGCGATCGCCCGCGCATTAGTCAGTCAACCAAAATTAATATTAGCCGACGAACCCACCGCAGCCCTAGACAGCAAATCTGGTAGAGATGTGGTAGAAATCATGCGAAGTTTAGCCAAAGAACAGCACAGTACAATATTGCTCGTCACCCACGACAACCGGATTTTAGACATAGCCGATCGCATTATTCACATGGAAGACGGCTACCTCGCACAAGACACCGCCACCAACACCGCCACCGCTCCTATTGCCAGCAAATAAACTTAATTAAATCCGCTTATTTGCGGGAAGCAGGGCGCTTCGCCCCAGTTTTACTAGAACTTTTAGATGCAGTTTTACTTGGAATCTTGGTAACACCTTTTGTTCCTTTTGAACTTTTAACAGAGGCAACTTGACTTGGAAGATCGTTCGCAAGTCTGCCCGCAGCAGCTCTCGTAGTCCTAAAGCTAACATTCACCCCTTCGTTTGACTGTTCCAGCACCAACATCGGCGTTGGCTTGGCTTTTTGATCCCACTCAATGTGAACAATGCGACCTTGAATTGTTGGCTGCCAACTGTCGTGATCGTCGGAAGGACTCAGGTAAGTTTCCAAACAATCAATAATTTGATTAATTGTCGCCGATGTTGCCTGAGTCGGCAGTTTCATCAGCTTAATTTGAATCCGAAACAGCACTCGCTTTTCTATTTTTACTGCCGGATCGCCAGTTTCGTATTCGATATCAAACGTCGAATCCACTTGTCTGCCGCTGCCTGCACTTCCGTTTTTATCTCCGACAGCACCCTGAGTCGGACGCAGGGCAATACTAATTTTGTCTTTGACTTTTACCTTAATTTTGTTCACAATGGCAAAGTGAAAAACCTCTTCCGCCATCCGCATTCTCAGGTAGTCTAAATTAAAGTCTCGCGAGTGGATGAGGTCGGGATTTTTTTCCATCTTTGTCAAGGTTTCCAGAGCCATTTTGTATTTTTTCTGGAGTTCTCGATTTCTAAACTCTTCAAATTTGAGCTTCTTGCTCAAATCTTTGAGTTTTAGCTTGGTAAACACCGCTAAACCGATAAGCAATAACAACAGTGCCCCGGATGCTCCCATCAAGAGTTGATCGGAGGCTAAACCTGCAGGTTTAGCCTGTTTGGGCTTGGGAGAGGCTACTGCCAACCTTGATTCTACAAGGATTATTTTGGTTGACATGGGCTTTTAAAGGGTAAAATTTGGCACTATATTTCTACAGGACTCCAGAGTAGAGCTGGCAGTGCAACTCGATCGACTAACATCGATCTCTTTCTATCACTATCTGTCTACAACCGGATTTCTACAACTCGAACAGGCACCCTCTAATTAATACTCTATCTTTAACTGCAAGCTGGTTCCCGAAATATCGCAAAATCGCGATCGGCCAATGGGAAAAAGAAATGGCGGATTCTCTGTGTTATATTATACCAGTACAGTTCAAAAATAAGTAGGTTCGGCGGGCTCTGCTTCTCAGAAAAGAACAGCAAACACACATAAATTAATAGTAACTCTGAGAGCGATTGCCCAAAACAATTCTGCCAAACAACCGATCGCCCGGAGATCGTCCGGGTACAGGCCAGGAGGGTGCTAATTGCTACGCGCTCCCTCGCTCCCGTCGCCTGGTATAGCGAGTGATTTGGTTGGAGACGATCGCTAACGGTGCGATCGAACAACGTGTCCTTAGCTAAGATTACAGCTAATACCACCAATATTCGATCGTGACCTACGAACCCCTCCATCACAAATATCGCCCTCAGACATTTGCCGAATTAGTCGGCCAAGAGGCGATCGCCCAAACCCTAACCAGCGCCATCCTACAACAGCGCATAGCACCAGCATATCTATTCACAGGCCCCAGAGGCACCGGCAAAACCTCCAGCGCCAGAATTTTCGCCAAATCCCTCAACTGTATTTCTACCGGCGCGCCCACCCCAACTCCCTGCGGCAAATGCAACGTTTGCCAAGAAATTGCCAGAGGTTCCACACTAGATGTCATCGAAATCGACGCCGCCAGCAACACCGGAGTAGATAACATCCGAGACTTGATCGAACGAGCCCAATTTGCCCCCGTCCAGTGCCGCTACAAAGTATATGTAATCGACGAAGTTCATATGCTGAGTACCCAGGCATTTAATGCCTTATTAAAAACCCTAGAAGAACCGCCCGATCGCGTCGTATTCGTCCTCGCCACAACCGACCCCCAAAGAGTCCTGCCCACCATCATCTCACGCTGCCAAAAATTCGACTTCCGCCGGATTCCCCTCGACTCAATGACCGCCCACCTGCACAAAATCGCCCAATTAGAAAACATCAACATTGCCAGCGAAGCAGTACAAATGGTTGCTCAAATCGCCCAAGGAGGACTGCGAGATGCCGAAAGTTTGCTCGACCAACTCAGCTTATTTCCCGACCAAATAACAATCGAAAAAGTTTGGGATTTAGTCGGTGCAGTCCCCGAAAACGACTTAATGGAACTGCTGCAAGCAATTGAAAAAGATCGCCCTACAGCATTAATAGACATGACCCGCCACCTCATGGATCGCGGTCGGGAACCGCTAATAGTGCTGCAAAGTCTCGCCAGCTTTTACCGAGATTTGCTAATAGCCAAAACAGCACCCAAACGCTCAGATTTAGTCGCTTTAACAGCCGCCACTTGGGAAAAACTTTGCGATGTTGCTCGCAACTGGGATACCCAGTTAATTTTAGCAAGTCAGAAACAATTGCAAACCCAGGAAGTGCAAATTAAAAACAGCACTCAGCCGCGATTGTGGCTGGAAGTAACCCTCTTGGGATTATTGCCCTCAGCAATTAGAACTCAGCAGCAACAAACAGCAGAACCAGCTAGAAATATTGCTCAATCCCAAATTCACCCCTCTCAACCTAGGGCTGGCCAGGGGGCATCGCCCCTACAATCGGGGGGGAATCAGACATCTCATATTGAACAATCTTCAGTTCCCAATTCGCAAAATTCTCCGCCTCAGTCGCCGCCTGTGGCTAATAGAATAGAAAGCACACCTCCTGCTGCAATTCCCGCACCTGTACCAACTCCTGAAACGAATCAAACAAATTATGCCTCGACTAATTCAGCCGATGAAATTGATTTAGATAGAGTGTGGGGACAGGTACTCGATCGCGTGCGCCCTCCCGGCACTCAATCGCTACTCCGCCAACACGGACAGCTAGTAATTTTTAGCAATGATAGTGCTTATGTTAAGATTAGTTCCCAGCCGTTACTCAAGATGGTCAAAGACAAAGTAGCTAATCTTGAAGAAGCTTTTGTGCAAATTTTTAACCGTCGAGTAACAGTAAAAGTGGGCTTGACAAATCCCGCTGAAACTAATAGTTCCAGCATCAAGGATTTGCCAGCTTCTAACGGACTGGTTGCTGAAAAATTGAGGAATTCTCATCCGGCGGGCGATGGGAAGCAACAGATGCAGAATTCGGCGGGTTCTGAAGTTCCAGATAATCTTTATAGGGATGAAGGAGAAGAGCAAAAACGCTCTTGGGAGGCTGAAAATACCGCCGCCAAACTGCCAAATATTTCTGAACCTCTGCGGGATAAAAACCACATTACAGACTCTCAGAATGACTCTAAAGCTCAGGCTGTAGCGGTGCGAGATGACGCGCGAGATGTGGCAAATTTAGCTAGGGAGTGGGCTCATATATTTGAGGGGGAAGTAGTCGATTTGTCGGATGATTTAGAGATTTGGGAGTCGGAAACTTTTAGATTGGAATCTGAACCGGATTTTCCTGAGTTATCTGCTGAGGTTGATGGGGATGATTTTATGGGTTGGTAATCAAATTGGGCGGGAGGGAAATGTGCAAGATTTCGCCGATCGCACAAAATCCAGCGCGGGTGTAAACTCGAAATTCCTCCTCGTGTCCTGCCATCAAAAACCCCACCGCAACACCCGCGTCGAAAGCCTCTCGCAGCAGCCGCGCCGTCAAAGCCCCTGCGATGCCCCGCCGCCGAAAAGAAGGGCGGACACCGATACCTGCGATTTCTGTCGTTTGATTTTCCGGTACGGTACAGACTCCAGCCCCCGCAGGTTCCCCCGTTGCTGCTACGCGGGCGAGTACCGCAATGCTGCCCGCCGCGATACTTTTGCGAAGACTGTCAACGTCTTCAGGGCTTGGTGCAACTTCGCCGTAAGCCTCGTGTTGCGCCGCCACAGTACCGAGGAGCTCAGCGTCGGAAACTGGCAAAATTAGCTCAATTTCTGGGGGGATGGGAAGCAATTTCTCCGAGCCCGGAGTACAAATCATCAGCGGCAAGCGTCCCTCAACAGTGAAACCAGCCGAGATCAGGGCTTCTTCGACAGCAGGCGCTAGTTTCGAGACATACTCCAAACGCGGCTTTCGCCCGCGCCAAGAGTACGCAGCGATTAGGGCGTTGACATCGGCGAGGGAAGGTGCTGCGCCGTCGTCGGGAATGGCATAGTTCAGATAAGGGTTAGCGCTGTGGGGGCTGAAGGTAGCGAGGAAGGGCCCGATCCGCTCGGTGTCGCGCTGCTGGCTGGCGGCAAAGCGCAGGTATAGTTGAATGCGAGATTCCATAAGCGGCTGTGCTGAAAACCTTGCTTTTAGGCTGACTCCGGTTTTGGTAGCGAAGACGGAAGTACCAAGAGCTCGGCGGTCGATCGCTTCTCAACCATTTCCTTAGTAATCGTACACCGCGTCACATCCTTGCGCGACGGCAACTCGTACATCACATCCAACATCAATTCTTCGACAATTCCCCTGAGCGCCCGCGCTCCAGTTTTGCGGCGGTAGGCTTCCTGGGCGATCGCCCGAATCGCATCCGGCTTAAAGTCCAACTGCACATTATCCATTTTTAGCAGCTTTTGATACTGCTTAACCAAAGCATTGCGAGGCTCAGTCAAAATCGCCATCAGCGTTTCCTCATCCAGCGGATCTAACACCGCCGCCACCGGCACCCGCCCGATAAACTCAGGAATCATCCCAAATTTGACCAAATCGTCTGGTTCCAGTTGCCTGAGCACATCAGCGGCCCGTTTTTCCTTCGGCACAGCTTCTCCCGGCTGAATAAAACCCATTGACTTTTTACCCGTTCTCTGCTCGATCACCTTGTCGAGACCGACAAAAGCGCCGCCGCAAATAAACATGATATTGCTGGTATCAATTTGGATGCAGTCTTGGTAGGGATGCTTGCGGCCGCCTTGGGGAGGTACATTGGCGATCGTCCCCTCAAGCATTTTCAGTAGCGCCTGCTGCACCCCTTCTCCAGAGACATCCCGCGTAATCGAAGGATTTTCGCTCTTCCGGGCAATTTTGTCAATTTCATCAATATAAATAATTCCGCGCTGCGCCTCTTCCACATCCATATCTGCCACCTGCAGCAGCCGCAGCAAAATATTTTCCACATCTTCCCCGACATAGCCGGCTTCCGTCAGAGTCGTCGCGTCAGCCACCGCAAACGGCACGTCCAGCATATCCGCCAAAGTCTGAGCCAGGAGAGTTTTGCCGCAGCCCGTCGGCCCGATTAACAAAATATTTGATTTTTGCAGTTCTACTTCTTCCGGCGGGTGCTTGCCGCTATTTTTGGCATGGATAAAACTCAGTCGCTTGTAGTGGTTGTAAACCGCCACCGAGAGCACCTTTTTCGCCTCTTCTTGACCGATCGCATTTTCGTCGAGATAATTTTTAATTTCCCTCGGCTTGGGAATTTGGCTCATCGACATACTTTTGCCCGAGGTAGCGCGGCGTTTTTGGGTTGTTTCCTGCTTCGGAACCGCCGCCGCCGCCGGCACTGCACTCGAATCAAACAACTCCTCATCTAAAATTTCATTGCACAAGTCAACGCATTCGTCACAGATATACACCCCAGGGCCTGCGATCAACTTGCGTACCTGCTCTTGAGACTTGCCACAAAACGAACATTTTAGATGGGAGTCGTACTTAGACATAACAGCCTCTTATTTCAGTGCAGTGACATTTTCTCCCGCCGTCGGAAGATTTTCCTTTTCGATAACTCTATCGACCAATCCGTAATCTTTAGCTTCCTCGGCCGACATAAAAAAGTCGCGCTCAGTATCAGCCTCCAACTTTTCTAGGGATTGACCCGTGTGGTGCGCTAAAAGTTGATTCAGCTTACGCTTATGATAAAGGATTTCTTTAGCTTGAATCTCAATATCAACTGCCTGACCTTGAGCGCCTCCAAGCGGTTGGTGAATCATAATCCGGGAACTCGGAAGAGACATCCGCTTCCCGTGGGCTCCCGCTGTCAGCAGAAATGCGCCCATACTCGCGGCCAAGCCGTAACAAATCGTCACCACATCCGGGCGGATTTGCTGCATTGTGTCATAAATTGCCATACCCGCCGTCACCGAGCCGCCGGGGGAATTTATGTACATTTGGACATCTTTTTCTGGATCTTCGGCATCTAGATACAATAGCTGAGCTACGATCGAGTCAGCCACTTCATCGGTTACGGGAGTTCCTAAAAACACGATTCGCTCCCGCAGCAAGCGCGAGTAAATGTCAAATGCCCGCTCGCCCATCCCCGACTGTTCTAGTACCATCGGCACTACATTGCTGGGACTAGAGCTGACATCAAAATCGTTATAGCTTGTAATTAGGTAATTGGAAGATTGAGATACAACCATAAGACACCAGTCAAGGATACTAGACAATTTGCTGCTGATGAAAGCTTGAAATTAAGCCGTCAGCTTTTAACTATTATGCCTTTTCTGAACCGACATGGGGGGAATCGGGAGTTTTGAGTTGGCAAATTGCTTTCATCCGCGAAGCGCAACGCTGAGGCGACTTCCCACGACTGCGGGGTGAATGAGTTGAAATACTTACCGATCGATCGTCGCTGTTTCTAGTTTCTCGTTTTTAGTGCGCGCCCCGAGCTTGTATAGAACTTAGCAACAGAAACCCGGTTTCAAAGAAACATCAGCCTTGGGCCATGAGGCATCTACACTGCTGGAGGCGCGAGCGTTCAGAAACCGGGTTTTTTTTACCAACAGCTTTCGTTGCAGGCTGCCGATTCGGTAAAAACCCGGTTTTTTGGCGATCGAATGCGTCAGTTACCTACATAGAAACCGGGTTTCTAGCCCCCTGCGGGTAAGTTCGCTGCACCCTAGGCTGGTAGTTTTTGGCAATGCCAAAAAGTAGAAGGTTTTACTCTTGGCCTACGACTTCCACATCAACAACGCTAGTGGCTGCTTCTTCTCCAGAAACTTCAGCGTCTTCTGCTTCTGATTCTTCGTCTAGAGCAGGATTTAGAGAGCCTTCAGGTACGAGTTCGATCGTACCTTTTTCCTCCAACCATTTCAGAGTTTTTTGTTTGAGCAAGTCTTCTCCTACAAATTCCCGCAACTTTTCAGGGTCAAAATTTCCTTTAGGAAACTGCTTTCTGACTTTTGCGACTTCTGCTGCTACTTCCGAGTCTTCCACAGACAAGGATTCGAGCTTGGCTACTTCTGCCAGAGCTAGAGACTGCTTCAGCTTCTCTATTGCTTCCGGGCGCGAGCGTTCCCGCATCGGCCCCATATTTTCTTCGGTAAACAGTTGGTTGATATCTATGCCGTAATTTTTCAATTGCAGCGCTTGTTGGTTCAGCAAATAATCGATTTCGCGATCGACCATTGTTTCGGGAATTTCCACTTCAATTAGCTGCACAAGTGCTGCTGATATGGCTTTTTCCTTATTAGCTGATAACTTGTTTTCTTGGTCTGCTTTAAACCGAGTTTCTAGGGATGCGCGCAGTTCGGCTAAAGTTTCAAACTCGCTAACTTCTTGAGCGAAGTCGTCGTCCAACTCCGGCAATTCTTTTTCCTTAAGTTCTTTCAGAGTAATCGTAAAAACTGCTGGTTTTCCGGCTAATTCTTCACTGCTGTACTCGTCTGGAAACTGCACGGAAACTTCTCTTGTTTCTCCGGGATTCATCCCGATCATGCCTTGGATAAAACCAGGTACAAACTGATCTTCCGACAGTTCTACTTGAAAGTCTTCTGCACCGCCACCGGGAATTTCTGCGGGTGTTTCGCCTTCTGGTGCTTCGGCAAATCTACCGGCGAAGTCAACCAAAGCCACGTCTCCCAACTGAGCGGGCCGGCCTTCTACGGGGATTAAAGTTGCTTTGTCCGATCGATATTTGGCCAGTACCTCATCCACCTGAGCTTCATCGTACTTAACTTCTTCTGCTTGAAGCTGCAAGCCGGTGTACTGATTCATTTTCACTTCTGGTTGTACGTCAACCTTAGCCGAAAAAGTCAGAGGCTGTTCTGGATCGAACTTTTCTAGTAATTCTTCAAACTCGGTACGCAGTTCAAAACTGCCAATTGCCTGAATTTTTTCTTGTTCGAGAGCTTTTTGGAGCGAGTCGTTAATCAAATTTTCCAAAGCCGTCGCCTTCAAACGAGTCTGGCCCAGGCGCTGCAGCAAAATTTGGCGGGGAACTTTGCCTTTGCGGAACCCAGGAATATTCACTTCGCGAGCGAATTGTTTAATTACCTGCTCGTAAGCTTGTTTGGATTTTTCTGATGGAATTTCGATTTCCAGACCAATTTGGCTGGCTGGAAGTTTTTCCTGGGTTACTTTCATCGGCTTTTTTTGATATTAAACAATAGTTATCGAGAAAGGCAGAGGGCAGGAGGCAGGAGGCAGGAGGAATACTGATTTCTACCCTCTGCCTGTGACAGCAGTTCGGTTTTAAGACCCCACCAAATTTTAATTGGGTGGCTTTTATTCAAAAGGGGATTGATACCCCTGCTGAATAAGATTTTCTGCCTTCTGCCTTCTGCCTCCTGCCTCCTTCAAAAAATACATACAAATTTGACTTTGCCTGCATTTTAAGTTTCTACGCTTTCCATAGCTGTACAGCTACAAACACCTCTACCGGATGAGACTGTAAGTCGTTTCCGGCTACTTTTTTGGATCTTACCAAATAGCTTTAGTTTGAGGATACTAGCTTTTGCTGCTAGAAATGTGGAGGTCAAATCCACCAATCGCCGATGCACAATAGCACAAATCGCCCTCTGATGTCAATGTGGCCGGGACGAGCGGCGCTGCTATCAAAGGATGCGCTTGCTAAAATGCAGGTAGCTCCCAAAAGCTAAGCGGATGCGAATGGGACGCGATCGCGAGGCGAAAGATGCTAAACTGGGATTGAGTGCGATCGACGGCTGCGGTTAACTGCGGCTCTACCACCGGCTCGCGCCCTGATGTCGCATAAAATAAATTAATTTTGATAAGCTATTGTAAATTTAAATTGTATATTTCCAGAACAGCTTAAAAATCCTCTCCCCCTCGGACTCTGGGACTCTGGGACTCTCTCCCCCTGATTCGCCATACACAATCTCTCAGGCGCAACAGCTTGTGGTGCCGTTATTTAAATTTTTGATTTCGATCGTAGAAACTATAATTTGTGGAGGAAACTAATTTGTCTCAATCCTACCGAGTTGCCATATTAGGAGCCACCGGCGCAGTCGGTGCCGAGTTGCTAGAACTCCTGTACAGCAGGAAATTTCCGATTTCTGAATTGAAGCTGTTAGCTTCGGAGCGTTCCGCGGGCACAAAAGTGCCCTTTGGCGGCGAGATGCTGACGGTCGAAGCAGTTTCGGAGCGATCGTTCGATAATGTGGATCTAGTACTCGCCTCCGCAGGCGGTTCTACTTCTAAACTATGGGCTCCGAAAGCCGTGGCCGCTGGGGCAGTGGTCATCGACAATTCCAGCGCTTTCCGCATGGATGCGACGGTACCGCTAGTGGTTCCCGAAGTCAATCCCCAAGCGGTGGCAGCTCACCGAGGTATAATTGCTAATCCCAACTGCACGACGATTTTGATGGCAGTTGCCGTTTGGCCACTTCACAAAGTTAGGCCTGTGAAGCGCATAGTTGTAGCGACTTACCAGTCTGCTAGCGGCGCGGGAGCCAGAGCCATGGAGGAAACGAAAGCTCAAGCCAGAGCAATTTTGGCTGGGGAAACTCCCAAAACTGAGATATTTCCTTACCCCTTAGCTTTTAATTTGTTTCCGCACAATACGCCGATTAACGATTTGGGGTATTGTGAGGAAGAGATGAAAATGCTAAACGAAACTCGGAAGATATTCGGTACGGACGAAATTAAAATTACTGCAACTTGCGTGCGGGTTCCCGTACTCCGCGCCCATTCCGAAGCGATTAATCTAGAGTTTGCAGAGCCTTTTAGTCCGATCGAGGCCAGGGAAATCTTAAAGGGGGCGATCGGGGTTAAGCTGGTAGAAGACTGGCAAGCTAATTATTTCCCGATGCCTGTAGAAGCCAGTGGTAAGGATGAGGTGTTAGTCGGCAGGATTCGCCAAGATATTTCTCACCCCTGCGGGTTGGAGATGTGGCTGAGCGGCGATCAAATTCGCAAAGGGGCGGCTTTAAATGCGGTGCAGATAGCTGAGTTGCTAGCAGAAAAAGATTTGTTGCGAATCAAAGCAGCGGCTGCTTATAATTAAGGTGGACTCGACCCAAAAAAACGGATAGAAGCCTCCTACTTAAGTTTAAGTAGTGTCGTAAAAAACCCAAAATTTTAGGATCGAGTTAAGCTCCCAGATAAATCTGCTGCAAGTAAATCTAAAATCAAAAACTTGCCCGAAGAGCGACTTGTGAGCCAGCGTAGCCGAAGCAAGTCGAAAAATTTCAAACTTGTAGGCTCGCGAAGCCGAAGTATCTAAAATCGACTGAAGCTGGCAATTTGGCAAGAGAAATGGCGATTTTAGATAAACCTTCGATCTAAAATCAAAAAGTTAAAATCAAAAATCAACAGTCTAAAATCGGAGAAAGTGTGGTAAAGTTTGGACGGGTTCTGACTGCAATGATTACGCCGTTTAAGGAAGACGGCAGCGTTAACTATGCAGTAGCAGAACGGTTGGCAGTTCATTTAGCCGATCGCGGTACGGACAGCTTGGTAGTGTGCGGAACTACAGGCGAGTCTCCCACTATGAGCTGGGATGAAGAGTACGAATTATTTCAGGTGGTGCAAAAGGCAGTCTCTGGTAAAGCTTTGGTAATAGCAGGAGCCGGATCGAATTCTACTTCAGAAGCAGTCGCAGCTACGAAAAAAGCAGCTAAACTCGGATTGGACGGGTGCTTGCAGGTGGTTCCTTATTACAACAAGCCGCCGCAAGAAGGTTTGTACAATCATTTTCGGACGATCGCGCAATCTGCTCCAGAATTGCCTATAATGTTATATAACATCCCCGGTCGCACAGGCCAAAATATGTTGCCGGAAACAGTAGCTCGACTGGCCCAAATACCCAACATTGTGGCCGTAAAAGAAGCAAGTGGCAACTTGGATCAAGCCAGCCAAATTCGACGCTTGACACCACCTGAATTTGCCATCTATGCTGGAGATGATTCCCTAACCTTGCCGATGTTGGCTGTAGGAGGATCTGGTGTAGTTAGCGTAGCCAGCCATCTGGTAGGAGAGCAACTGCAACAGATGATCGAAGCTTTTGAGACCGGTCAAGTTCAAGTCGCTACCCAGATTCACTTGCAACTTTTTGACTTGTTTAAAGCTCTCTTTCTCACCACAAATCCCATTCCCGTCAAAGCAGCTCTCAAACTTCAAGGCTGGGATGTAGGTTCCACCCGTCCGCCCCTGTGCGATCCGCCCGTTGAGGTAACTAAAAAGTTAAAGGACGTACTGGATAAGCTAGCAGCAGTATCTACTAGCTAGATAGGCGAGAACGAGTTTTCAGACAACTGAATATTAGTTGTAATGAGTCATTAGTCATTAGTCCTCAGTCATTAGTCATTAACTTTTGGTAAGTAGCTAATAGTGAAGGATTAAATACTGAGAATTAAAGATTGAAGGCGGAAGACAACTGACTGTACGGGAGAGTAAAACCCGTAGGGGAATTTTTCACAAATATCTTGGAAAAAATCGCCCCCATCAACGAACAGCAGACGACAAAAAACAGTAGAAAACAGACAACAGTCAACAGTCAACAGTTAACAGTTAACAGTCAAAAATAACTAACAAAGGATACGCATGATCAAAAATACAACTGCATCGGCTCTAAAAGTGATTCCCCTCGGCGGGCTGCACGAAATTGGCAAAAACACTTGCGTGTTCGAGTACGGTGACGAAATAATTCTTTTAGATGCAGGTTTAGCATTCCCGACAGATGGAATGCACGGTGTAAATATTGTCCTCCCAGACATGACTTACCTGCGGGAAAACAGCCACAAAATTAAAGGTATGATCGTGACTCACGGTCACGAAGACCACATCGGCGGCATCCCTTATCACCTCAAAGAATTTGAAATTCCCGTCATTTACGGCCCGCGTTTGGCGATGGCTTTGCTAGCCGGAAAATTGGAAGAAGCGGGAGTATCTCACCGCACAGAATTAAGGACTGTTAGACCGCGGGATACGGTGAGAATTGGCAAGAATTTCTTAGTCGAATACATCCGCAACACTCACTCAATGGCCGACAGCTTTACGGTGGCGATTCACACTCCAGTCGGAATTATCATCCACACCGGAGACTTTAAAATTGACCACACTCCTGTAGACGGCGAACATTTCGATTTGCAAAAGCTGGCGGAATACGGCGAGAGAGGCGTGCTGTGCTTGATCAGCGATTCTACTAACTCGGAAGTTCCCGGTTTTACCGCTTCAGAACGTTCTGTAGCTCCGAATTTAGATAGAATTATCGCTCAAGCAACGGGACGGGTACTGCTGACGACTTTTGCTTCATCGGTACACCGATTGCAAATTGTTTTAGAATTGGCTAAGAAAAACAATCGGTTTGTGGGAGTGGTAGGTCGATCGATGTTGAACGTCATCGCTCACTGCCGCAATCTCGGCTACATTAAATGCGAAGACAGTCTGTTCAAACCGCTCAGAGAAATCCGCAATTTGCCTGAAGACAAAATTTTGATTTTGACTACAGGTTCCCAAGGCGAACCGATGGCGGCGATGACTCGGATTGCTAACGGCGAACATCACGAACTGAAAATCAGAAAAGGCGATACAGTGATTTTCTCAGCTAATCCGATTCCGGGAAATACGATCGCAGTGGTAAACACGATCGACAAACTGATGATGCTGGGAGCAAACGTAGTTTACGGGCGCGACAAAGGCATTCACGTTTCCGGGCACGGGTGTCAGGAAGATCAAAAGTTAATGATCAACATGACCCGTCCCAAGTTCTTCTTGCCGGTACACGGAGAACACCGGATGCTGATTCAGCACTCCAAGACAGCTCAAAGCATGGGCATTCCCGCGAGCAATATGGTGATTATTGACAACGGCGATGTCGTAGAACTAACAGAAAATTCGATCCGAGTTGCTGGTACAGTACCTTCAGGAATTGAATTAGTAGACTCTTCTCGATCGGGCGTTGTCAAAGCAAACGTCCTCAAAGAACGTCAGCAGTTAGCCGGAGATGGCGCGGTAACAGTAGCTGCGGCGTTGAATGCAGAAGGCAAATTAGTTGCTAAGCCAGAAATACACTTGAAAGGTGTAGTCACATCAGCCGATCGCGCACTATTACAACAGTCGATCGCTCAAACGATAGACACAGTTTTGAGCGATCGCTGGTCAGAATTCGTCACGCCTTCTGCAACTACCGAATCAGGAGTTGACGTAGACTGGGCAGGAGTGCAAACGCAAATAGAACGAGCAATTGCACGAGTGCTGCGCCGGGAACTTCAAAGCAATCCCATGCTAGTATTCCTGATGCAAATTCCCGAAGGAGCATCATTTGTGCGACGGGAACCAGCAGAAGTAACACCAGGTTCTCTAGAAGCACCCAAACTATTAGGTTCATCACCGACATCAGCACCAACGCCGCCGCCAGCGCCAGTTCCTGTGAATAAAGTAACAGGTCGTCGTCGCCCCCGGACTGCAGCCAAGGTCGCTTCCACCGTCTCCTAGAATTAACAATCCCTGGTAAAGCCAGGGATTTATTTTTCAACCGCAGACGAACGTAAAAAAACGCAGATAGTAGTTAATTCTTCTATCTGCGTCCATTTGTGTTAATCTGCCAGCATCTGCCTTGGCAAAACATCAACCACCAGCAACTGCTGGAACAATACTCACTTCATCGCCATCTTGGAGAGCAGTTTGTGAACCGTCCAAAAAGCGGATATCTTCGCTATTGACGTAGAAATTCAAAAACCTGCGGGGTTCTCCCTTTTCATCGCACAAGCTTTTTTTGATACCGGGACAATTTGATTCGAGGGATTCAATCAACTCAGAAATATTCTCGCCGCCGCATTCGATAGTGGCTTGATTGTTGGTGAATTTTTGCAGCGGAGTGGGAATTAAAACTTTAACACTCATTTTTTTAGTCCTTAGTAAGTAGTAAGTAGTCAGTAGTCAGTAGCCCGCAGTCAGTAGTCCTTAGTAAGTAGTCAGTAGTCCTTAGTCAGTCGTCAGTAGGGGCGGTGGATGGTGCGGGCCCGCCCTCTTAGTAGTCAACAGTCAACAGTCAACAGTCAACAGTCAACAGTCAACAGTCAACAGCTTGATAACTAATGACCAATGACTAATGACTAATGACCAATGACCAATGACTAATAATTAAACCGAAACTTGCTGCCATTCTAAGCGTTCGAGCGTGCGGGCGCGTTCTAGGGCGCGCTCGAAGGCTTCTAATTTCGGTTCGAGGGTGATGGGTTCGCCGATGTAACCTTGGACGGCTTCCTGAGTCTTCAAACCGTTGCCGGTGATGTAGGCGACGGTGGTTTCGTCGGGGTTGATTTTACCTGCTTCTACAAGTTTCTTCAAGACTGCGATCGTCGTGCCGCCAGCGGTTTCGGTGAATATGCCTTCGGTTTCGGCTAGCAGTTTCATGCCTTCGATGATTTCGGTGTCGCTGACGGATTCGATGTTCCCGTTAGTTTTGCGGGCGATTTCCAAGGCGTACATACCGTCTGCTGGATTGCCGATCGCGATCGACTTAGCAATAGTATTCGGTTTGACTGGCGTTACAAAATCGCGGCCTTCGCGGTATGCTTGGGCGATCGGCGAACACCCGTCAGCTTGAGCGCCGCTGAACCGAACTTTCTTCTCATCAACCAAACCGACTTCGATGAATTCATTAAAGCCTTTGTAGATTTTTGTGAACAAAGAGCCGGAAGCGAGGGGGGCGACGATGTGGTCGGGCAACTGCCAGCCTAGCTGTTCGGCAACTTCGTAGCCGAGGGTTTTCGAGCCTTCGGAGTAGTAGGGACGCAAGTTAATGTTGACAAATCCCCAGCCGTGTGTATTGGCGACTTCGCAGCACAGGCGGTTAACTTGGTCGTAGTTGCCGTGAACTGCCATTACAGTTGGATTGTAAATCAGAGTGCCGAGGACTTTGCCTGCTTCTAAGTCGGAGGGGATGAAAACTACGCAATCGAGGCCGGCGTGGGCGGCGATCGCAGCGGTGGAGTTAGCTAAGTTACCAGTGCTGGCACAGGATACCGTTGTGAAACCCAATTCTCTCGCTCTGCTGAGGGCGACTGACACCACTCTGTCCTTAAAGCTGAGAGTGGGCATATTGACGGCATCGTTTTTAATATAAAGATTTTTTAGACCGAGGCGGCGGGCCAAGCGGTGGGATTTTACTAAAGGAGTCATGCCGGTGCCGACATCGATGACGTTCTCTGTAGCGACGGGTAAAAATTCGCGGTAGCGCCAGATCGAGTTGGGGCCTGCTTGGATAGTTTGGCGAGTGACGCGGCGGCGGATTGCTTCGTAGTCGTACTTGACCTCAAGCGGGCCAAAACAGCAATCGCAGACGTGCTTGGCTTGGAGTTCGTACTCTTCGCCGCATTCTTTACATTTGAGGGCTGTGAAGGTTGCTGCTGTGGATTGGGTTCTGGTTGCTTGGGTCATAGCTCAACTCTCTAGTTTTGCGATGTTTTCTAATTCTTAGGACAGATTAACACGGTGGATCTACCCCGTCAACCATACCCGACTTTTTTTGTCGGGATTAATTCTGCAGCAGTGTTTTGTCCGAAACAGCAGGTGGTTGGATAGTCCTCAATCTCTTTCTCAGAGAAGTTTCTAGGCTCTGCAGAATAGTGTTGGTTCAGAGGGAAAATCTCTTGTTTAACCGAACTCAAGAATGATTTGGCTGCAAAACTAATTTCAAAACTTTATAAAGTTTTTTTTGCTTGGTGACTCAAAACTACAAACTACAGGGTTGAGGCGCGGGGCCCAGAAATTGGGTTTCTACGAGATTTTGGGTTGAGTCACGAGAAATATCGCCAGAAACCCGGTTTCTGAATTCACCGCGCGGGCGAGAAACCGGGTTTCTAGGAGATTTTGGGTTGAGTCACGAGAATATCGCCAGAAACCCGGTTTCTGAATTCACCGCAGGGGCGAGAAACCCGGTTTCTAGGAGATTTTGGGTTGAGTCACGAGAAATATCGCCAGAAACCCGGTTTCTGAATTCACCGCAGTAACCGCGCGGGCTTTCCCAATTCTTCAATCCAAAATCCAAAATCGTATTATCCACCGCTGACGGGGGGGATGAGTACAACTTCGTCGCCGTCTTGGAGGATGGTGTCGGGAGAGACGAATTCTAGGTTGACGCCGAAGCGGGTGCGATCGCGCCACTCTTCTAATTGAGGATATTGGGCGATCGAGTTTTCGAGCACTTGAGACACTGGAGTTTCGGGAGGGAGTTCTACAGTAACGAAGGAAACGCCGTAGGCTTCACCGAAGGCGGCGAACAGTTTAACGGTGACGGTAATCGAAGAATTAGACACGGCTGTTTTGTGCGATCGACAGTTTGGCAATTATCAACTAAACCATACAATTAATGTGGAATTAGGCACGCCGAGGCCTAGAATTGAAAACAGCAATCTCTAGTTACGTTTTACCCGATCGGGCAAACATGACTGTGGATTGCAACAGAAATTTTGAACAGTCTTGTATGCCGATCGCTCTCAACAACCAGGCGTTAGAAGCAGTTAGCATCCACTTAAATGCACTTAACTCATGTCTAGTTGGCTGCTTTTGAGGCTACTGCAAAACTATTTTTTGAGTATCCAGCATAAATACTTGACCGTAATTGTAGGAGAGTACAAAAACATCGCACTAAATTTAGCGGGATACAGGGCAGACCATGCCCTAGAAAATCGCTAAATTTAGACCAAATATCTGGTTTTCCAGCCCAGATGATAATTCCCCAAGCTTTGTCCTGCTTAGCCAGCGTGCCGTTCTATCTAAGAATAATAGTGAAATTAACGCGATCGAGATATTTATGGCAAGTAACGATTTTAAAGTCCTGCAAATTATTGAAGCTAAAGGCTGGTATGCCTTTGGAAGTACCAAGCAAAGCCAGCACGTTGAGAGGTGGGTAAGACCTGTCGTGTGTTGGGTTTTAATAGAAGATAAAAAAAAGCGGCGGATTGTAACTGCTACCGCTAGCTATCAGATCGAGATTGACGACAAAGAAGTCGAATTCTTTGCCCACGAAAGCGAAATTAAAGATGTCGAGAGCCTCCCCAAGTCGGTCTCGGTTTCGGAATTCCTGAAAACAGAAGATTGAAAAGGGGGCAGAAGAAGAGCGTTTAACAAGTTATTAACTATTCCTTAGTAATTCCTTAAACTTGCTGCCCGATTCTATTTCAATTGCAGGCAGAACCTGCCTAATTGCGGAGAGGGGCAGATGGGGAGAGGGGAGAATGTCTACTTTTGTCTTGCTTTCTGCATCTCTAGCCGCAAGTCTTCAAATCCCAAAAAATAAAGAAGCCGGAAGATTGCAGGCAATGCCAACACGCTTCCGACCTTTGCTAAATAACAGGGTATGCATATGTTTCTAAAGTATGGCGGGGAAGCCTTCTAGATATCAAGAGGACTATTGCAATCACCCACAGAAATTTATTAAACTTGGTGGCGGATGCTTTTTCAATTTAAGGAGAAACCACTCTAATTGAAGAGAGGGGAGGTGAGAAGATAGGGAGAATTTATACTTTTGCCTTGCCTTCTGCATCAGAAAGCCCAAGGTCTAAAGTAGCCCAAAAAATAAAGAGGTCGGAAGATTGCAGGCAATGCCAACACGCTTCCGACCTTGCTGAATAACAGGGTATGCATATGTTTTTAAAGTATGGCAGGGAAGCTTTCGAGATATCAAGAGGGCTATTGCAATCACCCACTTTTGCTTTTAACGTATGTTTGCAAGGTTCATACCATTTTAGACTTAAAATTTGAAACTTGAGAGCGGGTGATGGTTACAGGTTAAGGATTCTAGCGGTTTTTATGTAGCGGGTGCTACAAAAAATGGGCGCTTGCCGGTCGTAAGCGAAGCAGGCCGAAGGTATCGCCCATTCTTCCCTAATTCTTTGCAGCTACAACATCAAACCCCACTAACCACAGGTTCAGGCTTTGACTGCCGCATCCGCCGCCCCAGCAGAGCCATCCGCACGCCACCGGCCGGCCCTAAAGTCACCCCTCGGCGTTTGGCCTGTACCGGCTTTTTCTCAGCCAATACTAAGTTGAAATCCCGCAAAATGGTTGCCAGCACCAGTTTCATCTCCAACTGCGCCAGCGCCAAGCCGATACAGCGGCGGCTGCCACCTCCAAAGGGCAAATACTCGTAAGGCGAGAATTGCCTCTCCAAAAACCGTTCCGGCTTCAATTGCAGCGGTTCTGGATACAAATCCTCGCGCCTGTGGGTTAAATAAATTGAGCCGAAAACCACCGTACCCGGTTCGAGTTGATGTCCCATCAGTTCCACGGGCTCTCGCACCACTCGCGGAAACGTCAGCATTCCCACGGGATAAATTCTGAGTGTCTCTTGACAAACCGCACTCAGGTACGGCAAGCGGGAAATCTCCATCGGGTCTGGATTTTCGCCCAAACTGTCCAATTCTTGCAGCAAGTTCTGGCGCACTGAGGGCAAACTGTGAATCCAGTAAAATGCCCAAGCTAAGGCCGTTGCTGTGGTTTCGTGGCCTGCAAACAGCAGCGTCATCAACTCGTCGCGCAATTCTTCATTGGTCATCGGTTCGCCGTTTTCGTCGCGGGCGGCCATCATTAAGCTGAGAATGTCGGTGCGGTTGCTGTCTGCTTGCTGTCTGCGTTCGGCAATTTCCGCGTCCATCAGTTCCTGAATTTTCCGCTGCTGCTGCTTCATCCGTCCCCAAGGACTCCAAGCGCCCCAATCTTGCTGCATCCAAGACAGAAATAGCATACTCGATCGCAGCGGAGAGCCTGTTGTATCGATAATTGAAGCCAGCAGCGGGGACAGTTGCTGCAACCGCGGCCCTTCATCCAGTCCGAAGACTACTTGCAAAATTACCCGCATGGTGATTTCTTGCATGGCGGTGCGGGCCACAAAAGGTCGATCGACCCTCAACTTGCTAGCAACATCTTGAGTAATATCGCAAATTTGTTGACCGTAATTACGCATCCGTTCGCCGTGAAACGGCGGCATCAATAATTGGCGCTGGCGTTTGTGCTTTTCTCCAGAGATCACAATCATCGATTGTTCTCCTAGCAAGGGTTTGAGAATACCGTTGATATCGCCTGGAGCCTCAAGCGCTTTGCTGTTGAGCATTTCCTGGATCGCTTGCGGGTTGTGGATCATCACGAATGGTTTGAGGTTCCCCCACCGCGTCGTGAAAATCTCCCCGTACTTTTTGGCGCTGACATCCATGTATGTCAGCGGATCGGCTATCCATTGAATTAGCTGCACGAAGCGGGGGTTGTTGGGGCCGTCAGGTAAGGTCATAGAAATTGTGGTAGTGCTTGTTAAAGAACTTGGAGAACATAAATAGGACTGCTGCAGAAACCGGGTTATACCCTCTGCAATAATTTTAAGAGGTTATTCTCGAACGGTGCTTACAATGTCCTGTCCCAGTTCTGTAAAACGCACTGTTTTGATTTGCCAAGGAGCATAACTGGTTAAAGTTTGGCGCACGCCTCCAAACAAACCTAGCATTTGACAGCTCGACAGATTTTGCAATTTCTGCCGGGAATTCCCGAAGGCCCGCAGATCGAGGGTCGCTATTCCGAGGTCGCGATCGATCGTTAGCCGATAGCCAACCAAACCAAGACTATCGAAAATCTGCTGTTTTAACACTTCATTAATGACGGATGACATTAACTGATTGTCGGTGCCTGTTACTGTTTCCGGGTTCAGAGTTTGACAGAGATTGTTTACCTTATAAACTTTAACGGTGACAGTATTTTCTGATGCTACTCCACTGGCTAAAACAGGAGAAATAAAGTTAGAAGGCCCAGCTGTTTGAGCCGATCGCTCCTCAACTCGATTTCCCGTTAGCTGTATGTCTCCGAATTGACTGGCACCCCTTGGCGATTGGCTCTGGTTTGCGGTTAAGTTCGCTGGATCGTAGCTGGAACAACTGCTAACGCCCATCAAAATAAATCCAGTGGCTAAATACCCTAACTGTTTGCAGATACTGTTCATAGTTTTTAATACTCAACTCCACGTCTGTGCGTGGAGGGTGAATTTTTCTGGTAGAAAGCACTTACTTCCTGATTACACTCACTTATGAGTATTTCCCGGCATCCGCAATACGAGATGTCTTGGATAAGTTCCGGATCGATACATAAACCGCAGATGAAAAGCAGATAAGCACACTCTAGATTAGATAATTTCAGAGAATTTGTGAATCAGTGCCAAAGATATACGTAGATGAAAACAAGTTAAGAGTTCTGATTAATACCTTAATTTTATTGTGGTTTCACGTAAACGGGTAAGGCACTTGATGCGTGCAACGCTGCTGCAGGGTCGGGATCTCATCAGATGCGAGCTCGTAACGCTAGACTGCCAGTCAGATCGAATAACCGATCGGCGGTGTGATGTAGCGTTGCAAATCGCTTTATTCCGTCTGATTTAAATAGCTTTTTTCCGGTTGGCGAAACCTTGACCTTGATTAGTAGTAATGAGGACATATTTTCGACGGTTGCGCGCATTTTACGAGGGCTGCGGAGTGGCATAACTGGGCTTTCGGTGCAGTTACAGAACAAAATCCACATTAAAAATCCCTGATGAGTCGGCGGTTGAAACCTCGACTGTACAAGCTTTCCTCCGCCGAGACGGACTAAGAAATAAAGCGGGTATTTCAGCCGGATTTGGCACCAGCAAACGTGCAAGTCGCGAACAACATAATTTAGCAGCCAGCCTCTGGCGCATTCAGGGTGCGATCGCAACATTTGGTGATTTTTCTACCGAATTCCATCAAAAATAGTGAGAACATCATCATGAAACAGCAATTATTGACGAAGGTTTTGGCGACAAGCGCGATCGCCCTCAGCAGCCTGACAGTGCCTTTTGAGCCTAGTTACGGCTGGAGTTCACCCACGGAAAAGGGATTTTCGTGCAGTACCGTCAGGGGCGCACCGGTGACGGTGTACCAAAACTCTCAAGGTGCGGTAGAGCCTTGGATTGAGTGGAATTCAGATTATTTTTCCGGTTCTGGCTACAATCCACAAACTCGGTGCCAATTAGTCAGCCAGCGCCTCGAAACCTATCGCCGCAACCGGGTGCTCAAGTACATTACAGCAGGCCGGATGAACGGCCAAAACGTCATCTGCACGGCGAATCAAGTCAACGGTTTGTGTCAAAATTTGATTTATACTCTCAGACCAGGCCAAGACCCGATCGGCTCTTTATATAATTTGTTAGCTTGGCGTCAAGGATATGTCGGGATGCCGTCTTTTGATGAAGCCCGTAACATTCCTTACATTGACGTGAGGCAAAAACTAGGGGAAAGCACGGATGATGGGGCGCAATAGCCGATTTTTTCGCCATCCTCCAGCCTTGCTTAATGGTTGGGCAATTTTCAAGATTGAATGCATCTGTGTCGATCGGTGTTTGTACGCTTGAAATCTGCGGTTAACAGATCGAACGACAGCAGTTCCTAGGCCCTGCGGTGGGACAGTCGCCGCCACCTGATTCCCTGCTGGTGCTGAGGTGTTGGCAGTAGCGCGGGGTTTTGTAGAGTTGCTGCTGCCAAAATCTTTTTGTCAAGGCTATAGCTTGCGGTATACAAATAACGTTAAAATTGCCATGAACCGCCGCCGGATTTTTAATGGCAAAAGTTTCTTGGTGGCAATTAACGATCGGGGCAGCGATCGACATCCCGGTTTTGAGGTCTATACTTTTGAAGATGGAAGCGCGCCGACGCGAGAATTATTGGAAAAAATGGTTAAATCCAGTTGGGGAATTCCGATCGGTATATATTTGCAGTTCGTCTCGTCATGTCTGGGGAGTTAGCGATGAATTTGTGGGGTTCGCGGTTCGGGGTGCTGACAATCATCTTGACCGGTGCAATAACGGCGACAGCAATTGTCGGCCAACAATATGCTGCTTGTGCCAAAACAGCGGAAGAAATTGCCCAGGTAGCAACGTTGAGCACCGTCGAAGTTAACAATACGCTGGGTTTTGCTACTAGCGGTTCGGGAGTAATTATTGCAAAACAAGGCAATATTTATACGGTTCTGACGGCGAATCACGTTGTTGCCAGCCTCGCCCAAGAATACAGCATTCGCACTCATTTAGAAAAAAATTATAGAGCAATCAGAATACAGCGGCTGCCGAAAAACGACCGCGATATAGACTTAGCTCTGATCCAGTTTTACAGCAGAGAAAATTATCCAGTAGCGCCAATTGGCGAATCAAAACGTGCTGTAGTCGGTTCTACTATTTACGTTGCTGGCTATCCACTGCCCATCGCTTCTTGGTATGAAAGAAAACTCGAATTTACAGCAGGTATTGTTTCTTCTCGTCTCGATCGCGCATCATCGGGATACGGACTGCGATATCAAGCTGTCACCAGGCGCGGCATGAGCGGCGGGCCTGTATTTGATGCTGATGGCACTGTTGTGGGAATTCACGGTCAGGGTGATACTGTTGGTACGGTGATCGGCCAGTGGAACGGTCAAATTGAGGAAATTAAAACAGGGTTAAATGCAGCAATCCCGATCGATTCTTTGATGTCGTTGCGATCGCAAGCTAAACCTAACGGGTTTGATATTCTCAGCAATATTTCGATCCAGCGCGGCTACAGCCAAACTCAATCGAATCTGGGGCCAGGAGGCTTTGTCTGCGATACCTCCACCGGCGAACCGATGACTGTTTATCAAAATCCGCAAGGGTTTAGGGAGCCTTGGATTCGCTGGAATTCTAATTTCTTTTCGGATTCTGGCTACGATCCTCTGACTCGCTGCAAACAAGTCACTCAGCGCCTAGAAAATTACAGCCGCAACAAACAGCTAAATTATGTCACTGTAGGCACTGTCAACAATCAGAAAGTGATTTGCACCAGCAGCCGCGTTAACGGGCCCTGCGAAGGTTTGATCTACACGCTGCGCCGCGATCAAGATCCGGCTCCAGCACTCAGCAGTTTCTTTGTGTGGCTGGGGAATCAGAAGGCTAGACCTTCTCTTTTTGAAAGTAGCACTCCCGTTTATATTAATGTTGGGGAACGGCTGGGTTTAGATGTTAGCGAGCCCTAATTTGTAATAGACTGCTGGCAAAATTTAGAAACAATCTGGAAAAAAAAATCTGCGTTTATTTGTGTTTATCTGCCTGAAATCTGCGGTTTTCATAGCTATCCAAGACTCGTGCAAGAAATCTGATCGGCGATATTTTTTCGGCAAAATCGCGCTGATTTGCTTGTGAAAATATCGGGCGCACTCATCTAAAAGTTTAAGATATTTGAATGATTTATAATTGGCAATAACAGAAATAACGATATTTTGCAACAAATAAGTTATAAAATTACTGTTAAATTAATCTAATCCAAATTTTTCAGGTATCAAGCATGACTGCAACTACGTCGAAGGCAACGTCAGCCATCCCCAGTTTTTGCGAAGGAATCCAGTATTTCTCCGAAACAGTGCCGGGTTTTGAGACTTACGGGAAAGCACCCGCGATCGCCGAGGGAAGCAAGTCGATCGCCGATCCCGCCGATCCCGCCGCCGTCTTTCAAACAATGCTGGGAGCAGACGCCCTGCGCTACCTGACGCTGCAAGTCACCGCCAGCAAGGCATCGGGACATCCGGGCGGTTTTGCCAGCCAAGCCGAGGCTTATGCCGCGTTGGTGATGCTCGGACACAAGAACATTGTCACCGAAGTGGGGCACCACGCGCCGGGATTTTACAGTGCCATGTTTCTCGATCGATCTTTAGAAGACATGGGAATTGTCAACGTGCAGCAAGTGCGCGATAAATTCCGCGAAAAAGACGGTTTGTTAGGACATCTTTCCGGTTTCATTCCCGGTCTTTTAGCACCTGCTGGCCCCCTCGGACAAGGGCAGCATTTTGCAATGGCGGGAGCGCTTTTGCATCCCGGAAAACTGTTTGCTTTCACAATCGGCGACGGCGGCATGGGCGAACCCTATCCCATGAGCAGCATGGGGCATTTCCACACTGCTTATCCCAAGGCTACTAACTTTTTACCAGTGTTAGTTTGGAACGGATATTCTCAAGAACATCACAGCATGGTTTCGACAAAAACTAATGCTGAAATGATTGCTTATTGGCAAGGAAACGGTTTTGAAGAAGTTATCTTAGTTGATGCTAAGGAATTTGACGATAAAAATCAACCGGAAGCTTATGTTGACAGCACTGCTTTTTCACTCGAACAGCGCATGGCATTTACCAAAGCTGTTTTACAAGGAGTTGACAAAGCGGCAAAATCTGCTCTCGGCGGCAAATTGACTGTGTTTATCATCAAACAGTTGAAAGGTGCCGGAGTGCACGCGCGCGGCTCGAAATCTCACAACCTTTATCCAAAAGATACGCTGGATGCTCCGCACATTATCAGTGCTTTAAAAGAGCGCGCTTTGACGGTGGCTGCTTGGGAGTTGGTGCGGACAAATTGCGAGCGCGCCGGCGGCGGGCCTGCAGCGAAAACAGTTGTTACTGAGTTTACATTGCCGCTGGCAGATTTGGGGGAATTGCCTTTAGAAGAATTTGCGGTTGGCGGAGAAGCCAAGATTTCGACAACTGCAATGGGACGTTTGGTAGCGAAAGTCGGCGAGTGCGATCGGACTTTTCTTGTCACCAATGCTGACGGTAATGAAGCATCGGCAATTGCCAACATCAATCAAGCTCTCAAAATTATTCACCCGACAACAGATGACTTGTACAATCAATCGCCAAACGGTCAAGTTTACGAACCTTTGAGCGAAGATGCTTGCGCGGGTTTGGCTGTAGGTTTGTCGCTGTTTGGAGGGCGGAGTTTGTGGTGTTCCTACGAATCTTTTGCCATCAACGGTTTACCAATTTGGCAAACTGTTACCCAAGCAATGGCAGAATTGCGCCGTCCAACTCCGGCTGCTGTCACCTTATTTACAGCGGGTGCATTGGAGCAAGGCCGGAACGGTTGGACGCACCAACGCCCGGAAATTGAGGCTTATTTTGCGGCCATGATGCGGAATGGAAATGTGTTTCCTTTGTTTCCACCGGATGCTAACAGCATTCAAGCTTGTTACGAGTGGGCTTTGAGTGCGAAGAATAAGGGAGTTGTGATTACTGCGAGCAAGTCGCCGCTGCCAATTCGCACTACTTTTGCACAGACTCGCCAAGGTTTGGAAGATGGTGCTATTGTGTTGCAAGAAATCGATCCCCCCCCAACCCCCCTTAATCAAGGGGGGAGCAAGAAGGTTGTATTTGCTGTCATTGGCGATATGAGTTTGATTCCGGTGTTTGAAGCAGCGGCATCTTTGGAAAAATCAGGCATAGGTTCGCGGATTGTTTCTATTATCAATCCTCGGCGTTTGTATCGTCCAACTGATGTTGCTTGGGATACTTGTTCCGAGGCTGACGGCGGCTTTTTGAGCGATGACAAATTTGCCGAAATGTTTGGCGGAGATGCCTTGATTGGTGTCATAGGCGGCGCTTCTGGGATGTTGGAGCCTGTGATGCTACGCAGCAATTGCCCGCGTGATACTTTTGCTTGGAAGCGGGGGGAAACGACTGCTAGTGCGGGTGAGTTGATGGCGTTTAATGGGTTGACTGCTGATGCTTTGACTAAAAGGGCGATCGGGTTAGTTAATTAATCAGACTTAGGCAAAAAAACCTGGTTTCTTCCAAAAATAGTCGCTTTTTTCGAGAAATATTGATGTAGAAACCGGGTTTTTGCTCCCCCGCGCATCCAGGATTGATTAAGCTAGAATGTGAGAGAATGCCCCTGCCTGGTTTTTACTGGGTAGGGGCTAGCAATATTTAAAATAGGATGGTGATAGCTGTGACTGCACAAGTTTTAGAAGAAGTAGTTACGCTTGGGGAACAGCGATTAATTCTGCCCGGTTATTATAGTTGGGAGCAATTTGAGGCTATAGAGTCTTTGATGGCAAACTCTTCTGGTTTGCGGATAACTTATCTTGATGGGTGGATCGAGTTTATGACATTGGGTGAAGCACATGAAAGCTTTAAAAAGGCGATCGCTATATTGCTGGAAGCATACTTTTTTGCGATCGGAATAGAGTTCTTTCCTGTAGGGAGTGCAACTCGCAAAGACCGGGCAAGAGATGTCTCATTTGAGCCTGATGAGTCTTATTATATAGGTGAAAAGAAAGAACATCCCGATTTAGCAGTAGAAGTAACGATGACTAGCGGTAGTACAAATAAACTAGCTAAATATCTGCGACTTCGCATTCCAGAAGTCTGGTTTTGGGAGAATAATCAGTTGGCTGTGTATGGGCTGCGCGAGAATGATTATGAGCTAATTTCCAGAAGTGATTTGCTGCCGGAATTAGATTTAGAATTGTTGGTGCGTTGTGTTTTAATGCCTTCAAGGATTGAGGCAAGACAGGAGTTTTTGAAGGGAATTCGGCCGCAGTAAGCTCGACTTTGTTCGCTAAGTTTTGAATGCGATTTCATGCTGTCCTACCAGGGTTACACTAGATAAGGGCTAGCAATATTTAAAATAGGATGGTGATAGCTGTGACTGCACAAGTTTTAGAAGAAATAGTTACGCTTGCCGAACAGCGATTGATTCTCCCTGGTTATTATAGTTGGGAGCAATTTGAGGCGCTGGAATCTTTAATGGCAGATGCGCCTGGTTTGCGAATTATTTATCTTGATGGGTGGATCGAGTTTATGACATTGGGCGAAGCACATGAGACAATCAGTTGTATTCTTAATTTTTTGATACAACTCTACTTTTGTGAAAGGGAAATTGAATATATTCCTGTAGGAAGTGCAACTCGCAAAAATCGAGCCAAAGATGTCTCATTTGAGCCTGATGAGTCTTATTATATAGGTGAAACGAAAGAGCATCCCGATTTAGCAGTAGAAGTGACAATTACTAGCGGAAGTACAAATAAACTAGCTAAATATCTGCGACTTCGCATCCCAGAAGTCTGGTTTTGGGAAAATAATC
The DNA here is from genome assembly GCF_015207505.1 of Tychonema sp. LEGE 06208. Taxonomy (GTDB): domain Bacteria; phylum Cyanobacteriota; class Cyanobacteriia; order Cyanobacteriales; family Microcoleaceae; genus Microcoleus. Next base: position 118,173 of record NZ_JADEWT010000001.1, on the reverse strand, counting down.
AGTTGGCTGTGTATGGGCTGCGCGAGAATGATTATGAGCTAATTTCTAAAAGTGATTTGTTGCCGGAATTGGATTTAGAATTGTTGGTGCGTTGTGTTTTAATGCCTTCAAGGATTGAGGCAAGACAGGAGTTTTTGAAGGGGATTCGGCAGCAGGAGTTGAGAGAAGAGAGGAACAATTAATTTGTCTAGTGAGGCAGAACACCAAAAGAATGGAAAATTAGGCTAAACTGGCTTTATAAATACCAAATTCCCTTTCCCATGAGCTATCGCAACATCATTACAATAGAACCAGGTAAGCGTGGTGGCCAGCCGTGTATCAGACGAATGCGGATTACCGTGTACGATGTTTTGGGCTGGTTAGCTGCTGGTATGTCTCATGCAGAAATTTTAGATGACTTCCCAGAGTTAACAGAGGAAGATATTAGAGCTTGTCTTGAATTTGCTGCCGATAGAGAACATCGTTTAATTGCCGTAGTAGGTGAAAGGTGAAATTACTGTTCGATCAAAACTTGAGCCGGAAGTTAGTGAATCGCTTGGCTGATATCTTCCCGGATGCTAGTCATGTTCAGTTTCACGGGTTTACAGAAGCTATGGATAGCGAAATTTGGGATTTAGCTAAAATTCAAGGGTTTTGTATTGTTACTCAGGATGCTGATTTTGCAGAAAGAAGCCGTCTTTATGGTTCTCCGCCAAAGGTGATTTGGCTGCAGTGTGGCAATACACCTACCAGCAGTGTGGAAGCAATGCTTCGAGCTGGAGCAGACGCAATTCAAGAATTGAGCGATAGCGCTACTTTGGATTGTCTTGAGCTTTATTGACGAATAAACTTTTAAATTAAGTTAATTGCCAACCAATGGCGATCGCTCTTTCATTTTAAGATCTCGCTCATCAGAAACAAGAAAGGGCGATCGCCCTGCGGGATAGCTACGCTTCACGCAACTCGTAAAATTATCACAGTGTTTGGTATTTGGTGTGAAGGGCGATCGCGCCACTGAAGGGATTTACCCCATGCTCAGCAATTCATGAGGATATCCGCCAAATTTTGGGGGTTTGCGAAATGGTGGTAAGCTTTCGATAGATAGGGATGCGGACATTCCTTGTGTGTTTGTAATGACTATTGCGCTCACACATCTCAATTAACGCCAGTATAATTGTAGTTGTTTGTCATCAGGGCTTTATGTCAGCAAAGGATAAATTTCATGATGTTGTGAAGATTGCGTTGCAAAAGGAGGGTTGGCAGATTACAGATGACCCACTTTCCATCAGTGTGGGTGGAGTTAATATGTTAATCGATCTGGGGGCGGAACGTCTGCTGGCAGCCGAACGGCAGGGCGAGAAAATTGCTGTAGAAATCAAGAGCTTTTTGAATACTTCAGCGATAACAGATTTTCATTTAGCGGTTGGACAATTTATTAACTACCGTACAGCACTCAAGTTTAAAGACCCCCAACGTCAGCTATTTTTGGCAATTCCTTTGACGGCGTATAACGATTTCTTCAAGCTGGAATTTACAACCGCTGTTGTGGAAGATTACCAGTTAAAATTATTGGTCTATGACGTAGAAGAAGAGGTGATAGCTTTATGGAAAAAGTAGAAAAATATCGGGATTGTATCAAACAAGTTCTCACGAAATATGCTGCATACAAGCCTTCTTATGGAGAAGTAGAGGTGCAAGTTGTTTTTGACACAGAACACAATCATTATCAAGTTGTTCGAGTGGGTTGGGATAACAAACAGCGAGTTTACGGTTGTCCTATACATCTCGATATTAAGGATGGCAAAATCTGGATTCAGCAGAATGGAACAGAAATCGATTTAGGGCAAGAGCTGGTTAATATAGGTGTGCCGAAGTCTGATATTGTGGTTGGGTTTCATCCACCTTATATGCGTCAATTCACAGAATTTGCAGTGAATTAAAACTAACGTTGATGCTTTTGGTTGCATAAAGAGCGATCGCTCTTTATGTGTTATGGGGCGATCGCTACCAATGTTTACTTGATATTTTATCCTAAACCAGATATTGCCACAGCACTCTCAGGTAAGCTAGAATTGCAGGAAGTTTCGGGAGTATGACATGGAAACAACGTTAAATATTGAATATCTTACGAACAAAGACGGAGATGTAAGCGCTGTGGTGATTCCTATTGAGCTATGGCGACAACTACTACTACCTAATGAAGAAGTTTCTGTCGATCGACTTGCGGGTGCGGTAGAAGATTATTGCATGAACAAAGCAATGGATGAAGCTGTTAATACTCCCTTGCTAAATCGCTCGGAAGCCTTAGCTTATCTTGAGGAATAGTTATCTTGGAAGTTCAATACCGTCAGGCTTTTCTAAAAGACTTGAAACAACTGAAGAGCTCGACATCTTACCAACGCATCTACGATCTGGCTTTTACCACACTAGAAGCAATCAACACCTTGGAGGAGATTTCTGACATTAAAGCCATGAGAGGTTACGCGGGTCGCTATCGCATCCGCATCGGCGATTACCGTATTGGAATAGAGGTTAATGAAGATGTTATAGAAGTGATGCGTGTTCTACATCGTCGGGAATTTTATCGTTATTTTCCCTAAGCAGTTGGAATCTTGATTTGTAAAAGAGAAATGCGATCGCTCTCGATGCGTTATGGGCGATCACTCTCCGTGCGATCGTCGCCCTTTGAGATGGTGGAAATGGATAAGATTGTAAGTAAAAAAAGAGGTTGGGTGACACCAGCGTCAACCCAACCTACAAAAAAAGACGATCGCACTAATGGAGAGCAGCAATCACACTTATTCCTTTTATACTAGGCGGACATATTCACGTAGTTGGGAACGTAGACCTTGAGTAATCATTGGAAAATTATTGATTTCTTGAATGATAGAGCTCTCAGATCTGCCACTCTTCTTGAGTTCCTGAACTACAGCCTTTGCTAAAGTCTCAACCCCAACCTTTGCAATCATGCTTGAAACGCCTGCAATCAAGGTGAGAGCAACTGCGCCACCAATCATGCCAAAAGGACCACCTAAAAAAGCTAACGAAGTTGTAATTGCTACGGCTCCTGCATAAGAAGAGGTTGCAACAAGCCCAACTAAGACTAAACCAGCAACTCCTAGACCAGCTAACTTATTGACTATCTCATCCATCATAATTAAATGTTCCGCTAAACTTCAGATTAATTAGACTTTCAAAGCCAAACTGAACTAACTATCTTTCCCTTTACCTCCAAACAGTTTATATATTCCGTATCCAATAGCAGCCGCCGCCGCAACAGGTGCAGCAGCAACTATGGCAGTACCAGCGATCGCGCCTCCCCCGACAACGCCACCGATACCAGCAAGGGTGCCCATAATTGCAGCACCAGAAGCACCGCCAGCTACCGTTACAGCACCAGCACCAGCTAAACCAGCAACAGCCCCAATGTTTGTAGCTGTTCTTGCCGCTGCACGAGCATCATTCTCTTCCTCAGACAAGTTCGATTGCTCTTTGAACAAAGTTTCATTCATTATTTTTGCCCCCAGATAAGCAGGGCCTGCTGCTAATACCGCAGGAGCAGCCGCCATACCACCACCAACCACACCACCTGCTGCAGCTAGACCCGAAGTAATTCCTGCTCCTGACGTTGCTGCAACAGTCAACCCTGTAGCAGCACTGGCAGCCGCACCTACCGCAGCACCAGTTTCTGCAACCGCTTTGACTGTTTTGACTGTATTTCCATTAATTCCCAGAGTGTTTTCTACAACATTTTCTACAACTTTTTCACCCGCTTTACTGGCAATATTTTCCCAATTCATAAATTAATTTATCCTTTTAATACTTGTTCCATTATCTTAATAAATTCAAAGTTTGTCTAGCCCAAAAAAGTTCTATTTTGCCGCCAATTCTCCCTCGCTTTTACTTTAACTTTAATCTAAGTTTGTACAACAATGTACGAAAATGTACGAAAATGTTGGCAGTTGTGAGCTACAATACACAAAACTCTCGCATCTCCCTGCCAGATGAATCTTAAAGAAATGTTAAACCTCGCCGATCGCATAGTTTTCGAGAAAACAGGTCAGCACCTTGATGATTTACAAGCAGCGGTACTGCGGGGAACTCTACAACGCGAGACATACAAGCAAATAGCCAAGGATTTTGACTGTTCCGAAAGTCGCATCAGGGAAATCGGATCGGAATTATGGCAGATACTGTCAGAGGAGTTAGGAGAAGATGTCAGTAAATCGAATTTTCGCTCTACAATGGAGAGGTTGCAAAACTCTAATGCTTTAAACTTTGCAAACAACGTGAGCAGTATTTTCAACATTTGTGGACAAGCTAGATACCCACCAGAACTACCCAACTCACAGCCACCAAATCAGGAAACATCTAACTCAACACAAACCAACACTCTACATCAAGATTTAAGCGAAATGCCAGAGTTGGGTGATTTCTACGATCGCACTTCCTCTCTCGACACCCTCACCAACTGGATTCTACAACAAAACAGCCGCCTCATCACCCTCACCGGCATCAGCGGCATCGGCAAAACCACCCTAGCAGTACAACTCGTACAACAAATCAAACACGAGTTTGAGTACACAGCTTGGTACACCCTCGACGAATTCCCCACCATAGATAAATTTCAATCTAACCTAACACAGCTTTTTTCTAACTCACAAAAACAAGATTCATCCCCAACCAACCAGAAACCCTTACCGTTAATTAAGTATTTACAAAACCATCGCTGTTTAATAATATTAGATGACGTTCACAACCTTTTTTGTAGCGGCGAATTCGCAGGCAAATATAAACCTGAATGCGAAGAATATCGCACCTTATTCAAACAAATAGAAAAATTATCCCATCAAAGCTGCTTGATGTTAATCGGTTGGGAACAACCGAGAGAAGTGACTCAAGTTAAAAACCAAAATACTTCTATTCGTACCTTACAACTCAAAGGTTTAGACATCGCCGCCGGACGGGAAATACTGAGAGATTGCGGATTAGAAGAAAGCGATAACAGTGAAGCACTCATCCATCGCTACCAAGGCAATCCCCTCTGGTTAAAAAGCGTGGCGACTCTGATTCAAGAATTGGGAGGCTGCGTGAATCAGTTATTACCAAATGATATCATATTGTTGCCCGAAGATTTGAAAGATGTTTTACAGCAGCAATTTAGCCGCCTATCCGAATTAGAAAAACAAGTAATCTCCTTGTTAGCCAAAGCAAGCGATGCAATTAACCTCACCCAATTGCTAGAAAATAGCCAAATTCCCGCCTCAGATTTGGTAAATGCGCTGCAATCTTTATCGCGTCGCTGCTTGATAGAACAACAAGCAAATTTTTACACTATTTCACCTGTACTGAGGCAATATGCCACCATAAGACTCGGTGGTTGAAACCGCCGTCTTATCTTAAATACCCCTTTATTTCTTAGTCCGCGCACCATCCGGACATCGTTTGTGTAGACGCGGTTTCAACCGCCGTCCGATCTAGTAATGCTTTGCCCTAAATGCTTCAAGACTTGAAATGCCGATCGCAATTCACTACCCACAGTATAGATCGAAAATGCCCGCGATAACCCGTATTCGGGCGTAGGTTGAGCCATAAGTTTCACAAACAACACATCATCGCCATTCGTCAACATCCCAAATCTCGGTTTATCCAGATCGGGATTTGCCATCATGTATGCTAATGCTTGGGGTAATGCCGATCGCACCGAAATCGTAGTCTTCTTACACTCCAAAACCATTACCCAAAGCTGATTCTGCAAAATCAAAATATCAATGCGTCCGCGCAGCGTTTCTTCCCCATCATCGATCGCAATTTCGACCGCAGCCTCAGCCTTCATTCTAAACGGTGGATCGTAGAAACCCGCCAGTTCTAACAAAGGTGATGCCACCAGCAAAGTCACTGACCCTTCTAACAACTCTCCATCTGCTCTATGATATAGCAATCTGCGTCGTAGCGTATCCAAAGCAGCTTGTTCAGAATCGCTGGGATTTGGCAATTGGGCTAGCCACTCAGTAAAAAAAGCCTCATCCTCAGTTCTGCTCAAATTCAACCTTGATTCAGCCTCAGCAAGGCTTTTAATAGCTTCTGTAACTGCAATAACCTTTGCCATTCCTTCACCTTTGATTCAAACGGTTTTTCACACGAAAATTAGTTTCATTGTAAGCAAAATTAGGGAAACTGCTATAGCGATCGCAGTTGTCAATAACAACTCTTATCGGTTTCTGTCCACAAACAAAAACCGGGCAACTTCGCAGCTACCCGGCTATCCAAACTTTAGACTTCAGATAAATCTCAAATCTCAAACCTAAAATTATTAAACAGCGACAGTCTTCTTAGTAGAAGAACTCAATTCGCCCTTAGCATACTTAGCTGCGAAATCGTCCAAAGAAACTTGCTTGATCTTTGTACCTTGACCGGCGCAACCAAAAGAGTTGTAACGATCGCTACAAACCTTCTGCATATACTTGATCGACGGCTTCAAGAAGTGGCGCGGATCGAATTCTTCGGGCTTAGCAAACAAAGCTTCGCGCACCGCAGCGGTAATCGCCAAACGGTTGTCAGTATCGATATTGATCTTGCGAACGCCGCACTTGATGCCCTTTTGGATTTCTTCCACAGGTACGCCGTAGGTTTCGCGGATTTTGCCGCCGTTGCTGTTGATGATTTCCAGCAATTCTTGGGGTACAGAAGAAGAACCGTGCATTACCAAGTGAGTATTGGGCAAGCGGCGGTGAATTTCTTCAATGCGGCTGATTGCCAAAATTTCGCCAGTCGGCTTGCGAGTGAACTTGTAAGCGCCGTGGGAAGTGCCGATCGCCACTGCGAGAGCATCAACGCCGGTTTGCTCAACGAAATTAACAGCTTCTTCGGGATCTGTGAGCAATTGATCGTGGGAAAGCGCACCTTCAAAGCCGTGGCCGTCTTCTGCTTCGCCCATTCCTGTTTCCAGAGAACCCAAGCAACCCAGTTCGCCTTCAACGCTAACGCCGATCGAATGAGCCACTTTCACAACTTCGCGAGTAACTTCAACGTTGTACTCGTAGCTGGCCGGAGTTTTAGCATCCGCTTCCAGAGAACCGTCCATCATTACGCTGGTGAAACCTTGGCGCATGGCAGAATAGCAAGTGCCGGGGGCATTGCCGTGGTCTTGGTGCATACAAATGGGAATGTGAGGATAGGTTTCAACTGCCGCCAAAATCAAATGGCGCAGGAAATTTTCCCCAGCGTAGGAGCGAGCGCCGCGAGAAGCTTGCAAGATCACAGGGCTGTTGGTTTCGTCAGCAGCGCGCATGATCGCTTGGATTTGCTCCATGTTGTTGACGTTGTAAGCCGGTAGGCCGTAACCGTTTTCAGCCGCGTGGTCGAGCAGCAGTCGCATAGGTACAAGCGCCATAGATATTCCTCCTAGTTATTTGTGTTTCTGGGCCGTGAATTTTAGACAAGCTCAATTCTTACGATAATCTTAAGACAATTTGTAGCCGATCGCGCATTATCTTTCCAAATTTCTACTTAAAAGCTCAAAAAACAAAATTTCGAGCTCCGAGCATTCAACTCGAAACTCAAAATTCTAGATTTTTAATGGGTCGCCCGGGATTTGAACCCGAGACCAATCGGTTAAAAGCCGAATGCTCTACCGCTGAGCTAGCGACCCGTGTAAACGTTGTTACCGCAGACAATTTCTAACAGTAGCACCCATCATTTCAAATAGCAAGTGTTTTTTAGAAAAAAGTTGCAGTCATCCGCACGATCGTCTCACAAGTCGCTCCCGGCTGCAAATAAATCAAGTGTTCGCCAGTGTTTAGAGCATTTCCAGGAGCAGTCCAAGGTTCCAGACAGTAAAAATCCTTGCCCTCGATCATCCAGAAGATCAACTTCCCATAGCTGGAATTGTAACTGAGGGTGAGCCGCAAGCCCCGCGCCGCGTCAGTAACAATAGCAGCAAGACCCGTGAGTTCATCAAAGGAAATATCTATTTCATCCAGCGTCGGGTCAAAAACCCCCGTGAAATAACCCTTAGAGTGGGTATTCCGATCTCTGTACTGCATCCCCGGAATCTGAAAGCGCAGATTTGTCTTGTCGGGAGCGAAAAAGTAAGGGTGCAAGCCGCTAGAAAAGGGCATGGGCTCGACACCAAGATTGGTGTATTCCTGCACAATTTCCAAAGAATTGCCTTTAATTTGATAAGTAAAAGCTAGCTGGAAATCAAACGGATAAACAGCTTGAGTCTTCTCGTCGCTTTTAAGCACTAGGGTAAGAGCCGCGCAACCCTCCGTGACTTGTTCCGTCGCCGTCCAAGGCAAATCGCGAGCAAAGCCGTGTCGTTCGAGCTGGCGCGAGACTCCTTTGTAGGTGTAGGTCTGGTCGGCGAGATTGCCGCAGATGGGAAACAAGATGGGAATCCCGCCGCGTACAGTTCGATCGGGATTGGCGAACCGTTCCGCGTCCAAGTACAACATTTCTTTGCCTTCAACCAGCCAGCTAGTGGCAATACCGCCCCGTTCCGGCACAACTTCTAGAGTAGAGTTAGCGGTTTCGTCGGAGAGGATATAGGTTTTATACTGCTTTTGCTTCAGCGCGATCGCAAACACATTTGTCATCGGTAGTAGGTCGTCGATCATTGGTTCTTAGTAAATCGGTCGTAATTGGTCGCTGCTAGTTGATTTTTGCCCATTACCGCCCCTTTTTTACCCCTGTGCATCATAGCTCCGACCTTCATAGGCCGTCCCCATCCTCGCAGTTATTATAGGAGGCAGCGCGATCGGCTGCTTAGACCGATCTCTGCTGGTGTCTGGAATGTTCCTGCGTGTCTGCTGCTCTGTGACCCCGACTTTGAAAGATAGAGCCCGAGTCGGGGGAAGATAGCTTTGGGGACTCATCGCCCCTCCTTGACTCCCAGATAGGGGCGCAATAAACGGTTCTTTGATGAATGGCTCTTTGGTAAAGGGATCTGCTTCCCGGTTGGGATTTTGAGGTTGAGTGTGGTAGATGCGCGGCGGCAAATCTTGATTTTGAGGCGGGCTTGACTCAATTGCAGGCCCAGCGCCGTTCTGAAATAATGAGGAGTTGTCCGGCTGTTTGGGTGCTGCAGGCAAAGCTGGCAAAATCGGAGTAGGTTTGGATTGTGCTGGGTCTGGCAGATTGCTTTCACCTGCTGTTTTGGGCGAATTCAGCCCTGGCCCGTCGATACCGCTCTTGGCTGGGGACAATGGATAGTTTGGAGTTTTTGGTGTAATTCCTGAGTTAATTGTGGCATCTAGAACTACAGAAGATCGCATTGGGCGATCGAAAATACTAGAAATTTGTTCGACGTGTTTGAGAATCCGATCGCCCGCCGCCCCATTCACAACCGAAGGCTGAAACTTTTTCACCTCCACAGGCAGAAATTCTACCTTCATATTCCTGTCTTTGAGCGATACTTTCAGGACTGCAGTATCGTAATCGCTGCGAGCATTCGCGCCGAATATAAAATCACCAAGCGAGTAAACAATTGGGCGGCCTTTGTAAACTTCTGCACCTTGGAGGACGTGGGGGTGGTGTCCCACTACCAAATCTGCTCCTTGGTCGATCGTAAACCGAGCCAAATCAATTTGCCAATCTCCCGGATAATCTGCCAACTCAACTCCCCAGTGGTAATTAACAATAATCCAGTCTACCTGACCCCTGAGAGCTCGAATATCCTCTGCCACGCGATTGTTGCGGCGGGGATTAGTACCAGCTTTCCCTTGGTCGGCAGAGTTAAGGTCGGTATCATAATAACTGAGGTAAGCGATCCGCTGACCCTTAACCTCAATAATATCTGGACGCCTAGCTTCTTTAATATTTCTACCGGCTCCCAGATGCCCAATTCCAGCATTATTTAGAGTATTTATAGTCTCCACCAGCCCCGGTTCCTCGTAATCCATAGCGTGGCTGTTTGCCAGATTGACAAGATCCACTCCTCCCGCTGTTAATATTTTCACCAATTCTGGATCGGCTTTAAAATTTAATTGTTTTTTATTCTTGGTCAAGGTAGAGGTAGTCAGGGGATTTTCTAGATTAACCATCGACACATCTGCTTGCCGATACTCGTCCATATTGGCAAAAGCCCAATCATAATCGTTACCGGCAGATGCTCCGATCGCATCCGATAGATTCACATTTCCCCCGAACATCAGCGTTACGGTGGGGTCGTAGGGATTAGCAACCTGCTTTTGTTGCACTACTGGTACTACTTCCAAAGCCGCTTGCACCGAATCTGGACGTTTGGGAGGCGGCCCCGAAATTAGCCCAGCTTGCTGGTACGGCGAGACTGGAGATACTAACCGCACGGCCAGAGCCTCGTGGTAGCTCACCCAGCACCCTAAAATAAATGAAGCAAGTGCCGATCCCACTAGCAGCAGAGAACGATACGTTTTAAATTTAACCCAATCTATGACGAATAGGGAACGATCGCGCCGCTGCCGCCGATTTGCCGGAGTCACAATTCGCACTGACTGTTTCCAGAGAATCTCTGGTTCTCCAGCCAACCGCGCGTGAATTCGCACCCCTTCTACCGCTGGGGAGTTGAGTCTCCAGACTTGGTGACAAATAAATTTGACTAAGCTTTCCCGGAGAGTGCTCCCCAGTAATGTAGTATCCGGCGCAAATTCCCGCTGGAATTCTACTAAGATTTGGACGCAGCCGGCTTGAGCTTGTTCGACACGAGCATAAATCCCTTCGGGTCTGAGCAAGCTGTCAATCCAGTAATTCAGGGCTTGAAAGTTGCCCGATCGCGCTAGTTCCAACATAGACGGCTGCGACCAATTTTCTGCATATACCATAAATTATCCTCCTTAACACATCGATCGCTTTAATTTGTTGTCAACTACCAGCCACCGCCGGCCGAGTACCGCTGCATGGTGTGCAGCATCTGAACTCCACCGCAACTCCAAAAACCTCGAAAGGATTGCTGCTTTGGCTTCAGTGTCCTACACATTAGGGAGTGCTGAGAATATCCCCGTACCCCTCGAATCTTCCCGGACAAGCAGCTTTATATATATTGCAATATTTCTGCTTCCGGCGCGATCGGCATCAAGTTCAAACCCCCGACATTCACAGCGAAAAATTAGCTTTTTCTGCGGTTGCTCGGTCTCAGAGGTCTGCCCAGAATTCGAGCAACTAAAGCGAGGTATAGCCTTTCTGTGCTCTCATATGAGGTACGCGGGATAGGGCATTGGCCCGCGCAGGGCGAGCGCGAAGCGGAGGGATTGGCCCGCGCAGGGCGAGCGCGAAGCGGAGGGATTGGGCATAGGGCATTGGGCTATCCTCACAATGCTTGATCACCGCTATATAATGCACCTAGATTTAGCTATTTAGCCAATAAACGCAGCCTTAAAGCAGACATAACTGGGCAATTATAGCAACAATTATTTAGCTCCTTCTTGATTAAATCTTCGCTTTTTGTTGCTCGTATTTTTGCTAAATGCGATCTAAATCTATCCGGTGTCTTGCTCCTATATTTGAGTTTAATTAAACCATTAAAATTAGCAATAGTAATCGCTATCTGGTGTTTGTATCAGCAATAAATCTTCTTTTTTCTCCCGACGAAACGATTAAAATTTGCGAAGCCTAACGGTTATCTTTACGCTGAAAAAACTGTTTAGCCTGTCGATCGGATTTAGCTTTGTGCAGTGCCACCTTGACCGAAGAGAAACTAGACTTGTTTGGCAAATCTGTTTCGAGGCGATATCTCAAACCCGCGTCCACACCATAAATTCTAGTGATATTTAGTGGATCGAAAGCAGGCATTTTAAGCTGTAGATTTACCATCAATTAATCAGTCTTCGATAATTTCCGACAGACAATCTTCGCAGCACCGATATCCTTGCACTAAGCAATCAGATAGATGTGCTGGTTGTAGCCGTCGGGAGGACAATGCGACCATCTAGCGTGTGAATACTGACTTGACGCTCGGTTTTAAAGTCGCAGTCACGCTGGTAGTTGAGCGTGCAAGTCCCGGAGGTGTACTTTGGAGCTTTGTCGAGCCCCTGGTATCGCCCTTTGGTATGCCGGTTCTCGATCGGTTCGCCTCTAATCGCTAAGGGGCTTTCCTATTTTGCTTAACTTTACTCTACAGCGTCTTAAAGTCGCGGCCACTTGTTCGATCGCAATTTCTTCCCACAGTCCGAACTGTTTTGAAGTCGCGGTCTGAAACTGTTGATTTTCCGTTGGTGATTGGATTGCCAGATCGCCCGAAAATCCTTATGATCAGGTGGGATATCAACAGCTCGATCGCAAAATTATACTATGTGAAAGCGGTCTGTGCAATCATCGCAGAGCATTTGTGAGCTGCCTCAAGCACCGCGACAGGGAGATCGAGTGACGAAGAGTTTTATCATGTCGGCTCGATTAACCGCAGTAAGATTCGATCGCGCGTGCGGAATGCAGGTATTGCAGAACTGAGCGGACGGTCATCCGCACGCGCGAACTGTGTTTATTGTCGCTTGCTTGGTGTCTCTGAGGGTTCGATCGCTCCCTCAAATCCTGATTCTGGGATGTATTGTGGCAAATGCGTCTGGCGAGAGATGTCGGTGGCTGCAAAATCTGCGATCGGATAAATGGCGTACTAGATAGATTTAGTGGTAAAATCAAATTTAGTAACACCCATCGGTGTTGAAGTTTCAAAAAAACGTGAAACTGGCTCGTCAATATGGCTGGGCCTTCCGATGTCAAACCCAAAGTACGTTACGGAACAATTGGCATAGGATTCCAGTCGTTACAGGACGGCTTTCATGATAAGTTACGTATTGTTGATTCGCCAGATGTCACAATCCGGTCTCAACTCTATAAATCCCAAAAATCTCAAATAGGTTGGGGCATCCACTATCGGAATAGGCAATATCAGGCAAGCTGTGCTTGCTGAAAGCTATTTGAAATCCAGAATCCCTATGCCTTGAGGTTGGGGATTATGTCAATGTAAACAGGCAATCTTTTTAAGCAAATACACTGCGCAGGAGAACTGACAAATGCTACAGCGCAAAATCTATCAACTCTGTTGTGATGGTCGTGAGGTTTCTATTTTTCTTCGAGATCAGCAACGTTGGATAGAGCGCGCTCGTATCCTAGATATTGAAGGGGATCTAGTCACGCTGCGCTACGAAACCGACGAAGAAGACGAAATTAGCTCCTGGGAAGAAATGGTGCGTCTAGAAAGTATTGGAGCTGTATCCCAGAAGTTGGCTTCGGTGTCGAGAACTAACTGCGAACCCCTAGTTTCTGACGATTGTCCCGAAGCGGAACAAATTCGCAATCATTACCCCGACTCGAATTTAGATTAGTTTTGAGCTCGCGCTTGAAGCAAAAATAAGATTTGGGGGAAAATCAAACGATTTTTCTCCCTTTTTTCTGGAAGAATTACCAAAAAATTGGGTTTAAGGAGAATATTTCTTGCCTCTGTTTTTTTGATAAAATTTTGGGGACGCTGCGGGGATCAACGTCTCACAAGAAAAAAAAGATTTTTGTGGGACGGACAGGGGAGCATCTGGGGCTTTGTAAAAAGCATTTTTTGATGATAGTGCTGTCCCCGCTCTCGTATTGTACTCGCGATCCGAGACAGCACTATAAATACAAAACACAGATGCTCCCACGGACACTGGGCTAGCCCGTCTTAAAAACGAAGATTTAATAACTTAAGCATCTGCCACGATTTTCTCTCTCCAGAAGCCGCGAGGTAAAGAGAGGCAGAGCCAAAGCATCTGCATTACCAGGCAGAGCGAAAGTAACGAGCAACGAGCAATCGCTTAAGTTATTAAATTTTCACTCAAGTATCTTGATGAATGCAAAACACAGAAGCTCTCCTTTGTTTGTCTTGGTGCGGGCTGGCTTCAAGGTGCCCTACAGCTCACTCACCTTCTGTTTCCGCATCTAGGAAAAGTTCTGACTCCGATATCGATTCAAACACCGGACAGTAACCGTCGGGAGTAACTTTAAAGCCAAACAAAGGACTGGACTGGTTCCAACAGCGCTGGCCGCGGTAGTGCTGGCAATTGCCGCAGCATTCGAGGTTGGTGGCAACGGGGCTGCCTTGAAAAAGCAGTTCCCGCTGGGAAATGCCGCGCAGTACAAGTTCTTCGCCTTGCCAGCGGGCTTCTACTAAACCGGTATCGGCAAAGTTTGCCCACCGAGGATCGGCTGTTATCGGACTCGGCAAGCTAATGGCTACCTCTGTGCCTAATTCGCTGAGTTCTCCTTCATAGTTAGTTTCGGGGATCGCGGGCTGCAAAAACATTTCCCCGATCGGCAATTCGACGATCGTACCCGTCGCCGGAGTGTGCAACTGATAGCGGTTGCGGAGCTCGTCTAAGTTAGCCAAATCAGCCAAATAGGCGGGGGAACCATGCACAAAAATTACGTGCTGGGGACGCAAGTTGTGGATGAGCTGGGTAGTCCCCGGGCCGTCGCAGTGTTCGGCTAGCAAATAAGTTTCGAGGCTTCTGACTCCTGATTCGGCCCAGTTGGGCAGCCAGTCCCGGAGCGGATATCCGGGTTTTTGAGGTGCGAGCAAAATCCAAGGATTTGTCCGATCGGCAACATACAAATTCAAATCAGCAATGCGGTCAGTAATCACAATACAAGGTGTAGAACCCAATCCGGCGCGCCCTTGGGCCGACAGTCGGCGGACGCGGGGTTTCACCCTTTCGTCCCAAAACAAAGGTTGGTGCAGAGCAAAATTTTGGACAGCCGTGGGAAATTGGGGCAGCAGTTCCAGATAAGCGTCGCAGCCGTCGGCGACGGTGCCGTCTACCCAAATATCCAAGTCGCGGCCTGTGAAATAGTGGTGGCTGCGGAGCAGCATCAGCAGTTCTTGGCCCAAACCCATCGCCGGCGAGGGTAGGAGTACCGAGTACCCGTCGCCGATCGCCCGGTGGATGCGATCGGCTAATTGATTTTCCAGTTGTCGGCGGTGAGGGTGGCGCGCCGTGCCGTAACTGCCTTCCAAAATTAACACGTCCGGCTTCATGCCTCGGAGTTCTCCCAGTGGCAAACCTTCTACCAAACGAGAATTGGACAGGAAAAAGTCGCCCGTGTAAACGAGGGTGTAGGTGCGGTGGGGGGCTGTATAGGTCAGCAGTACAGCGGCCGCTCCGGGCAAATGGCCCGACGGGAACAACTGCACGGTCAGCCCAGGTCGCAGTTCGATCGACGACTGCCAGGGCAGTCCCTGACAGAAACGGGACTCCGGCTGCTGAGATTGTTCCGGCCAGTTGAGTGGTAGCAGTCGCGCTGTGACTTCGCTGGCGTAAATTGGCAAGTGCGGGAAAGACTTGTGAAGTGCTAGCAAACCTCTGGCGTGGTCGGAGTGGGCGTGGGTGCACACCACAAAATCGGCTGGGAGCGATCGATCTAGTTTCGCTGACAGGGGCGATACATCCTCTACACCGCAGTCAAGTAAAATGCGGTGCGGCCCCATGCGGACTAGCAAACAGACCCCTTCCTGTGCGTGGCCTGCGCCGTAAGGTAAACAATCGAGATCCATCACTGGGTTTAGTCCCCTGTTTTGCGCGCAATTTGCAGTATCGCGAGATCTAAAATATGGGCTGCGACTGCATTTATTTCGATCGAGTTCAGTTACCGACGCGCGATCGACCAGCTTTGACAAACTAAAATATTTTTCCCGACACAAAAACCAGGTCGATCGCGCGTCGTCCAATAGCCCTAGAGTTTAATATTGGCTCGAAGGCTCCGGCTCCCGTGCAAGGAAAGTAATAGAACTTTAAGAGTTGATGCAGCGCCCTGAAAGCGATTTTCCGAAGGCAGCGACTCTTGGGTTTTGGCCTTTCGACAAACTTAATGCTACTGGTTGCGGGCATCAAAAGTTAAATTTTATTGCACCTTGTAATAGCAGCGAACTCGATCTCGTATTCTGAGTTTTAAATCTTTTTTCACAATTTGCGCCTGCTAAAAGCTAGTCTTTTTTATGAGAAGATTTTAATTCAGCAGCCCAAAGATGTTGACAAAACTTTACAAATCTTCATCTCTAGGGTTTTGAGGGCGGTGTATAGTCCAAAAAGGAAAACTTGGAGAACCAGATTCGCGCTAGCTAACTGCTGCTGTCAGGGCAGATAGGGAGTTTATGAGTTCGATCGGTTTCTTTGTAAAAGTTTGATACATTTTTCTAAGCAAACCTTGTGGCTATCCAGGAGAGAGTTTAAATGGCTTTTGGACCTGCATCTCAATTGGGCGTCGCCCTATTTGAAGACACAGACCCTGTTCAGTTGTGGCCCGGACGCTCGGATGAGGAAGCCGCCACCGTAATTCAAGCAGTGTACCGACAAGTTTTGGGCAATGCTTATGTAATGGAAAGCGAACGGCTTGCGGTTCCCGAATCGCAGCTCAAACGCGGTGAAATCAGCGTCCGCGAGTTCGTGCGCCAAGTAGCGAAATCGGAACTTTACCGATCGCGCTTTTTTGACGTTTGTCCGCGCTACCGCTATACGGAGCTGACTTTCAAGCACCTGTTAGGTAGAGCGCCAGAGGGCTACCAAGAAACGAAGCATCACAGCAATATCCTCGATGCAAGCGGCTTTGAAGCTGATATCGATGCCTACATCGACAGCGACGAATACCAAAATGCTTACGGGGAAGACACAGTACCGTATTACCGCGGCTACAAAACCCAAACGGGCAAGAACATGGTTGGTTTTACCTATATGTTCCAACTGCTGCGGGGTGCTTCCAGCAGCGACCTGAAGGGCAGTTTGGCTGGTAACAGTCCCAAATTGTACAAGCACGTAATTCAAGAAACGCCCCTAGCTGTAATCGCTCCTTCAGGCGGTTCCGACGGCTGGGCGTTCCAAGATTCGCCGGTTGGCGCTCGGACTCGTCACGGAGCCGGGGCTGGCGAAGAAGGCAAGGTATACCGGATCGAAGTTACGGCTTATCGATCGAATGTGGTCAACCGCGTCTCGAAATTCCGTCGCAGCAACCAAGTCTATCTGGTTCCTTTTGACAAATTATCGCAAGAGTACCAGCGGATTCACCAAATGGGCGGCGTGATTGCTAGCATCACACCGGTGAGCTAGGAAACAGCAAAATGTTTGAGTAAGGTGCGTATTGCGAACGCTACGTTAATTGCGGATGTAACGCTGACTGGGGTAGGTACGCAGTGCGCGCTTTACAGTTATTTTGGAAGCAATCTACTCGCAAAAATTAACAGAGTGGAAAAGCAGATTTTCAAAGTTTTTTATCAACTGAATAGGAAGGGGGAAAAGTACAAATGGTCAGTACAGCACCAGCAGTAAAATTCGGAATAGAAGCTTTTTCTGGCGCACCAGTTGAGCTGTGGCCTGCAAGCGGTTTGGAAGAGTTACAAGTCGTGATTCGAGCAGCCTACCGGCAGGTTTTGGGCAACGCTTACGTGATGGAAAGCGAGCGTTTGACGAGCGCAGAATCTCAGTTGTGCGATGGTAGCACTTCCGTGCGCGACTTCGTGCGGGCGATCGCCAAATCAGAAATGTATCGCGCCCGTTTTTTTGAAACAGCTTCTCCCTACCGATTTGTCGAACTCAATTTCAAACATTTGTTAGGTCGAGCACCTCAAGATCAAGCCGAGATTTCCGAGCACGTTCGCCGGTACAACGAACACGGTTACGACGCAGAAATTGATTCTTATCTTGACAGCCAAGAATATCAAGAAAACTTTGGCGAAAATACCGTACCTTTCTACCGCGCTGCTGTCAGCCAAGTCGGTCAAAAACAAGTAGGCTACAACCGGATTTTTGCTCTGTTCCGCGGCCCTGCCGAAACTGACACAAATAAGGATTCTCAGCTAACCTATGCTGTGGCCACTAACAGCACCAACAAGATTGTACCGCCGATGTCTGGAGGCCGTAGCGGTTATGCCGACGCGACTGAAAAGATGTTTAAGATTGTGGTGCAAGGTGCTAAATACAACCAACCCCGCCGCCGCAGCACTGTGGAATATATTGTTCCTGGTAACAGAATGACTCCCCAAATTCAGCGGATTAATCGCACGAGCGGCCGAATTGTCAGCATCACTGAAATTGGATAATTGGTAATGGATAATTGGTGATTGCGAAGGGTAATTGCGAAGGTAAAGAAAAAGGATGAATGATGAATTCAAACTTGAGAAATTACCAATAAAAAAGAGGAATTACCATCGTCGAAGCGTGCAAGATTTGAGAATTTGCGAGTTACCAATTACCAGTTAGATCGTTGCCGATCAATCCCTCGTAATCAAAATAGTTCGATGGTGCGGAATGCAAGTTTTCACGATTGGAGGACTGGCATTGCGAACGGTCGAACTAATTACAATTACCAAAGCAATTGAAAATTAGGAGAAAATCAAATGTCTTTATGGGCTGTGGAATCGACACCGGTAGAACTGCGAGCAAATGCTACAGAAGATGATTTGCAAACAGTGATTCGGGCTGTTTACAAACAAGTCTTGGGTAACGCACACTTGATGGAGTGCGATCGACTAACGAGTGCTGAATCGCTGTTGCGAAATGGCGATATCACCGTCAAGGGTTTTGTGAACTTGGTAGCCAAATCGGATTTGTATCGATCGCTCTTTTTTGAGTCGAGTTCCCCCTATCGGTTTATCGAACTCAATTCTAAGCATTTGTTGGGCCGCGCCCCTGCCGATCAATCGGAAATTTCCCAGCACGTTATCACTTATAACGAGCAAGGATACGATGCTGAAATTGACTCTTATCTCGATAGCAACGAGTACAATTCAAGTTTTGGCGAGAATACTGTTCCCTATGCCCGCAGCACTCGCAGCCAAGTTGGCAACAAAAATGTTGGTTTCAATCGGATGTTTGCTTTGTACCGCGGCGATGCTACTAGCGATGCCAGCAATAAGGCAAAATTGATTACCGATGTAGCTGCTAATCTCGGCACAAAAATCAAAGCTCCTGCTAGCAGTTTCGGTGCTTACAGCAATACTGGTAAGCGTTTTCGGATCTCGGCTGTCAAGGGTAGTGGCTCTCGGAGAAAGGTGAGCAATGTAACTTATGAAGTGGGTTACAGCCAGTTGTCTCAGAACATTCAGTATATCAATAAGAGTGGGGGAAAAATCCTCAGCATTACTGAGGTTGGTTAGAGGGATAGTTGGTCAGTAGTTATTGGTTATTGGTTATTGGTTGTTGGTTATTGGTTATTGGTTGTCATCAATAACTAATAACTAATAACTAATTACCGATAACCGATAAGAAATTACAAATTACCGATAACTGATTTAAAATTACAAATTACCAATTAGCAGATGCAGTTAAGTGAATTTATCGATCGTTCAATTGGCAAATGGCGATCGCAACGCAGCGCTCACCATTTAGCATTCAGTCACTTTGAGGAAGTTCGTTCTAGAATTGACATTGTAGCGCTGAATGCCGACGATGCAGAAGTAGTTGAGCTTTGTCGATCGTACAATATCGATCCTGCTGACGCTGCTCATCCTTTTCGGATGAGTTGGGAGGGCGAGTCGGATTGGGACGAAAAAGAGGTACTAGAAGGCAGTTGCGTGCTCGTACCCGTGCCAAATCCCGAAAATCCGTCCCAAGGGAAACTGCTGCGCGATCGCGGGTATGCTGAGACAGTGCCTGCTGTTGGCCGCTACCAGTTGACAGAGGACGGAACTTTTATTTTAATTACAGAGTACGATCGCGCCGCTGCAGAAGAGCGCATCTGGTTCGGTACTCCCAATTTGCGCTTCCGCGTCTCCCTAATCAAAACAAGCGACGGCGCAGGCGTTACCACCGCTTCTTTTTCATCAGAAATCCGCTGTTTGTCCGCTAATTAGTCATTAGTCATTAGTCATTAGTCATTAGTCATTAGTCGCTAGTTGTTAGTTGTTAGTTGTTAGTTGTTAGTAATTAGTCAGTGGTCATTAGTCATTGGTCATTAGTGGTTGACAACTACCGATTACGAATTACCAACTACGTTGATTCACGACTCGGAAGTCACGAATACAGCAATAGCTGTTTTTTCCTTCTTCCTTCTTCCTCCTGGTTTTTTCTCTTCTGCCTCCTTCCTTCCTTCTTCCTTCTGCCTGATGACGTTGTACGGAAAGCTCGGAGGCGATAGCAAAACATGACTAATGACTGATGACTAATGACTAATGACTTCTTCCTTCTTCCGACGGACTTACATCCGTTACATCCCGTACATAATCCGTTGCCGAACTTCCTTCTTCCTTTTACCCAATGACAAGTGAACTTATCGCCCTAGCTAACTTGATGGCCGGGCATTTCAGCAACCAAAAGCAATCAATTGCAAATCCGCAAAATTACGCTCACATTCGGGTTTTGTTTCGGCCTTTACCCTTTGAGTTTTTTGGCGGCATTGGTTTTTATTCCGAACAAGTTTATGACTACGATGTGTGGAATCCTTACCGTCAAGGAATTCACCGACTTGTCGAACAAGAAGATCAAATTTATATAGAAAATTATGGTCTAAAAGATGGTATGCTTTATGCAGGTGCAGGACGAGAATTAGATATTTTGATGACGATTACGCCGGATAGTATTGAACGCCGCTATAACTGTTCAATGGTATTTAAGAGAGATGGCGAAATATTTCGAGGAAGCGTAGAACCCGGGCAGAAGTGTTTGATTAATCGCAAGGGATGCGAGACTTATTTAGTGAGTGATGTGGAATTAACAGAGCATACTTGGACAAGTTTAGACCGAGGAATGGATGTTAATACTGGCGAGCAAGTTTGGGGTTCGACTGAAGGGCCTTTGCTGTTTGATAAAGTCGAAAGTTTTGCTAGTGAAGTGCCTGCGACCGCGTTAGTAATATGATAAAAGCTGAACGTTTAAAATATTATGCTGCCGCCTTTAGCTAGAAAAAAAATGGAGTGCTGGATTCGGAGCCGGCATTTGATTTGTTCGGGAAATTTTTTTATATTTGAAACTCTAGAATATCCTACTATTGAAAATTTTGGGGAGTGCATTGAGAGTTTGGGCGGAACTTTTATTTGCGTTCACCCGATTAATAAAGTTTGGATTGGCAATCACCGAAAAGTTATTTTATATCAAGCTAAGGCGAGTTTGCACACTCCTCAGCACGAGCTCAAGCAATACTGGATTAAATACGGCAGTTTTTATACTAGGTTTGATGAACGCTGTTAAATAAAAATCTGCGGTTGAAATTAGATAATTTTTAGGCTTGTTTTCTCAAATATGATGTAAGGTGCGTCGCCCTGAGATTGTTAATTGGATGTACGGATTTTTAATGGCGACGCACCCTACAAATACTACAAATCTTTGAATATGTAAGAATTATTCAGTCGGACATGATATGGCTGATGACTAATGAGTGATGAGTTGTTGCTGTTGAATGATTTGCTGTAAATCTGCGGGTGCGACGCAGCGGCGTTCTGAGCTGTAAGTCATAAGATTGATGCCGTTCATCATGCGTACTGTGCTGACGCGCACGCGGAAATCGTCAGTGATAAACCAGCAGCGTTCTTGACCTTGATTTTTTTCATATTCGGTGTCGATTGTTAATACTCCATCGGTTGCAAAATTGTATCTCCCGATGACTGGTATTCCTTCTACATAGCCTTGGTTGCGGAGAAATTTTCCTGATTGGGGATTGTTTCGATCGGGAATATCTACTAGAATGGCTGCGTAATTTGGGTTTGGTTCTTTGTCTTGTGCGTCTAGGGTTGTCTGCCACATGAATATAGCTCCACCGACGGCTAGTGCTGGATTTACTGCTTGCTTTTCGCAAATTTCTTGTATTTTGGGGTGGTCTTTTTCCATGATTTGAATGATGAGATTTGATTCGCCTGACTCGTCTGCTACTGCGTCGAAGTGATGGACTGAACGCTGCGAAAACCAGGTTCCTTCGCTTTTGCGAAAGAAGTCCATCATTGTCATCGGCGGTTGGATTTTCATGGTATTTGTGACCTCTGCTGATTTTTGGGCAATGCGGTTTTCTCGATTTTACTAAATTTGAGAATGTTTGATTGTAAAGTTTAGTAATTCTAGCAGCCAAAAAGAAGATAAATGCTGGCTTGTGCTTCTAACCGACATTCAGTAAATGATTCGCAATTGAAAATTAAAAATTAAAAATCGAAAATGGCGTGAGGGATGTCGGGAGGGGTTCTGGTCAAGGTATAATCAGTTGGATTGAGGTGTTTTTTTTAAAGAAATGGTTAATTTAACGATCGATCGCACAAATTTTGATTCGGAGAGTTTACTGGCTGCTGTGAAGTCGGGGCAGAGTTTGGCAGGGGTTGATTTGAGCGGGGTTGATTTGTACGATCGCGATTTGAGCGGTGCTAAGCTTGACGGTGCTAACCTCGCGGGTGCTAGTTTGATTGGTGTTAACCTGTGCGGTGCAGATTTGAGCGGTGCTAATCTGGTTGAAGCGGATTTGCGCGGTGCTAATTTGCAAGGGGCGATTTTGCAGTCGGCTGCTTTGCAAAACAGTTGTTTGTGCAGGGCTTCTTTGCAGAATGCTAATCTGAGCGAGGCTGATTTGAGCGGCTCGAAATTGCAAGTTGCTATCTACGATTCGCTGACAGTTTGGCCGTCGGGTTTTAGATTCAAAAGTTGCGGCGCTGTGGGGCCTGGAGCTATTTTGACTGGGGCTTTTTTAAATACGGCTAATTTGCGGTTTGTGGATTTGAGGGGTGCTAATTTGCTGGGCGCTTATTTAAGCGGGGCTGATTTGACTGGTGCTAATCTGCAAGGTGTGGGTTTGAGCGGCGCTAATTTGCGGAGGGCTTTTTTGACTGGTGCTTGCTTGCGAGATGCGCGGTTAAATGGTGCGGAATTGCAGGGTGTTGATTTTCGAGCTGCTGATTTGACTAATGCTAGTTTCGATCATGTTACTAGCATTGAGGGTGCGGATTTTACTGGGGTTCGCGGACTTGACGAAGGGGTGAGGGCGATGCTTTGTCACCGGAGTTCGGCGGAGTTGGATAGTTGGAATTCTTATAGTAGAACTACTACTCGCGAAAGTTTGAATTGCGAGGGTGTTTGATTGTTTGATATTTTTTTGAGAATAGTAGCCGATCGCAATTAACGCTGAAATCAGGATCGATCGCCAAAACTCGGTTTTCTTAATAAAAAATCGGGTTTTTTTGATTTGGCATTAATCGCAAAATTTGGTAGCCCTGGCCCCCAATGACACTCGCCATTGAGATCGTGTTGGACGAGCAATCGCTGTCGGCGACAAAAATTATTTAGACAAAAAACTTGACATCAACCGGTAATCGAAAGTAAAAATAAATAACAGCAATAATAAATATGAGGCTTTATGTTTGATTCGCGCATCGGCGATCGGCAAGTATGGCATTGATAAGTTGCTATCCCCTACAACAATTTTGGCTAAAATACATCCGGTAAAATACGGAGACTCTATGATTTTTTGGCAATCTAAAATCTAAAATCTAAAATCTAAAATCTAAAATGGCAACAGCTATTCTCGACCTAGAAATCTCCAAACTCCCGCCAGAAATTGCGGTTGAGGAGCGTTACAGCAAAGCCTTGGTTTTAATTAGACTGCACGGAAAGCCGATCGCGAGCGCTCAACTTTCGGTAGTCGGAGGTCGCATTGAGGGCTCTCAATTGCGGGAAACACTGATGGATGCTGCGGGGGATAACCTTTGGAAAAATTGGCTCTACGACGTTCTCGAATGGGATGAGCGGGGGGCGATGGAGGCATTGCCGATCGCCACAGTAGCAGTTTGCACGCGCGATCGACCGGAAGATTTGCGGCGCTGTTTAGAAGCGTTTATGCGGCTGCCCGACGACGGTCAGGAATACTTAGTAATTGACAATTGTCCGGCTACCGACGCTAGCAGGGAACTGGTCAAAAATTACCCAAAAGTGCGCTATGTGCGCGAAGACCTACCGGGCTCCAGCGCTGCCCGCAACCGAGCTTTACGCGAAGCTAAACACGAATTCGTAGCGTTTACAGATGACGATGCAGCCCCCGATCCGAACTGGCTGCGATCGCTCTTGGGGAATTTTAGCGATCCCCGAGTTATGTGCGTCACGGGGCTGGTGATGCCCTTGGAACTCGAAAGCGAAGCGCAAGAATGGTTCGAGCGCTACACCCCCCACGGGCGGGGCTTCGAGCGCCTAATTTTTGACGGGGTGCACTGCAACCCGCTGGTTGTCTCGCCAGTGGGGGTTTCGGCGAGTATGGCTTTGCGGAAAAGTTCGATCGACTTTATCGGCTTGTTTGACGAGGCTTTGGGACCGGGAACGCCCACTGCCAACGGGGAAGACTGCCAATTGTTTGCTCGCATTTTGTGCGCCGGCTACCGCATCGTTTACGAACCGAGGGCCTTGAGTTGGCACCGCCACCGGCGCACATGGGAAGAACTGCGAAACACGCTCCAAGGCTACGCAATGGGACTCTATGCTTTCTGGACGCAACAATTTGTGGTCAACAGAGAATTCAGCGTACCTATCTTAGCCTTGTCATGGCTGTGGTACATACAAATTCCTGAACTAATTGCTTCTTTGCGAAGGCAACCGGATTCTATCCCTAGTGATTTGCTTTTAGCTCAACTGCGGGGCTGCATTAGCGGCCCGAAGGCTTATTTTGTGTCTCGCAAGTGGTTGCAAAAAATTAAGGAAGAAATTATTAGTTATTAGTTGTTAGTTATTGGTTATAAGTTAAGAATGCCCAATGCCCAAACCCTTCGCTCCGCCCAATTCCCAATTCCCAGTTCCGAATGTAAATATGGAAAATCTAACATTTAGCATCATTCTTATAACTCACAACCGAAGCTCTTCGCTGCGGCGGGCTTTGGATGCTCTGCAATTACAGACTTATCCGATGGATCTCATCGAAGTCAGGGTAGTCGTAGATAGCTGCATTGACGATACTTTAGGAATGTTACAAGACTACAAAGCTCCTTTTAAAATGCACACAATTGAGGCCAACTGCCGGAGTGTGGGTATGTCTCGCAATATTGGAGCAGCGGAGGCTACTGGACAACTGCTGTTGTTTCTGGACGATGACATCGAAGCAATGCCGTGTTTAGTCGAAAACCACGGGCGCGTTCATCGAGAACGTCCAGGCTGCGCCGCGATCGGTCCTTATCCGCCAAAGTTGCAATCCAGGACTAATTTTTTTGAGGTAGAAGTGCGGACTTGGTGGGAGGAAAAGTTTTACCAGATGAGCAAGCCGACTCATCGGTACACTTATCAAGATTTGCTCTGTGGGAACCTTTCTATTGATACAAAACTGTTTGCTGGTACCGGAGGCTTCGATTCTGCCTTCGGCCCGGGTACTGCCTATGAAGATTACGAGTTTGCCTTGCGCTTGCTCAAAGCAAATGTACCTTTTGCGGTGGCAACGGATGCAGTCGGGTATCACTACGAACACGAAACTAACAACCTCGATCGCTCTTTTGGGCGAGCTCGCGCGGAAGGGCGTTCGGATGTTTTGATCGGTCAGCGGCACCCGGAAATGAAACCGACGCTGCACATAAAAGACTACGAAACTCCTGATTCGCTGGTAAATAAAATTTTGGTCGCGATCGTATTTTTCTGGCCTGCCGCCTTAGATTTGCTGGCTGTCGGACTGAGAAAATCCCTTGACTGGCTTCAATACATGGGGATGCGGGGAACTTGGCGGTGGCTGCGGACGAGACTACTGGCTTACTCGTACTTGCGGGGAGTGATGGATCAGTTAAAAACCCGATCGGCTCTTTCTAGTTTTATGCAAGAAGGAACGGCTAGCGGCGATTTGGGCAGACATGAAATTGAAATCGATTTGCAGGAAGGTTGGGAAGCAGCAGAACTAATGATTGACGAGCAAAAACCCGATGGCATTTACCTCCGTTACGGTGAACTGTCAGTCGGTCACGTCACTCCCAAATTCGGTGTAGAGCCACTGCGGGGCGCTCACTTGCGATCGATTCTGGCGCTTGAGTTTGCCGAACCCCTGGCTCGGGCGATCGCGGTTAACGGTATGCCCAAAAGTGCTGCTCATTCTGAGCCTAGCTTAGTTGACAACACCCTACTTCAACATCTAATGTTATTTACAGTAGTGGACAAAAAACCACTGAAAAGTTCTTCCTATAACTGACATAGTTAGATTAGAGAAAAAACAGAATATAGAGGTGTAATTAATTAACCGTTTAATTAATCGTAAGTAGTAATTGAGAGTTAAAAGAAAGAGAAATTAACAATGGTAATCATGGCACTAAAATTGATTGAAGCTTATTTTTTAGAACCAATTGCTGACAAGCTGACCCTGGTGCCGACCCTGAATTTGGTTAAGATTCAGCCCTGGGAGGCATCCCGGCCAGAACCTCAGATAGTTGCCGGAGGTGTGCGGTGAGAAATGCGGGAACGGTGCTTTATCGGCGCAAAATGGCTCATTGGTTCGATTTGTTGCGGGTGTTGGTCGATCGCGAGATGAAATTACTTTACAAGCGATCGACCTTGGGGATTGCTTGGACTTTAATCAGTCCGCTGTTACAGTTGGCTGTATTTTCCTTTTTGTTTCGCTCTGTCGTAGCGCTTAATATTCCCAAATATTCTTCCTTTGTTTTCAGCGGCTTGTTAATCTGGAATTGGTCTCAAACGGTATTATTTAAATCAACGGCATTAATTACCAATCATAAGCCACTAATCAGGCAGCCAAATTTCCCCCCGGCAATTTTGCCGGTAGTCACGACGACGACGGGGCTCATTCACTTTGTGTTAGCTTTGCCGGTGTTAATTATCTTTCTGCTAATTGATGGCGTTCATCTAAATCCAGTGTTACTTTTGTTGCCGCTGCTGATGATTATTCAGTTTGTGTTGACAGTTAGTTTTGCTTATCCCCTTGCAGCTTTAAATGTCACTTTTCGCGACACTCAACACACTTTGGGAGTAGTTTTGCAGATGCTGTTTTACCTGACTCCGATTTTCTACGACATCAACAGCGTCCCGGAAAAATTTAAGATTTTTTATTACTTAAATCCAATGGTGCCGCTGATTGAAGCTTACCGCGCCATACTTCTTAAAGGTATGCAGCCGGATTGGTCGGCTCTGTTAATTTTGAGCTTGGCTGTGGCGGCTCTTTTACCCATCGGACTGGGAATTTTTAGACGGCAAAGCGCTCATTTTGTGGAGGAAGTGTAAATGCGTGAAGCAATTATTGTCAAAGGTTTGGGTAAGCGTTTTAACCGCTACTCTACCGCGAAACCTTATACGATTATGGAAGCCGCTTTATCCGGTTGGTGGAAGCTGAAGCCGGAGGCGAGTTTTTGGGCGCTGCGGAATATAAATTTTACTGTTTCTCCTGGGGAAATGCTGGGAATTCTTGGCAAGAATGGCGCGGGAAAATCAACGCTGCTGCAACTTGTCGGCGGTATTTGCCGGGCTGAGGAAGGATCTATTAAAGTTAACGGCAGAATTGGCGGCTTGTTGGATTTGGGTGCGAGTTTTCACACGGATCTAACGGGCAGAGAAAACGTGTTTGTGGGTGCGGTGGTGGCCGGTTTGACTCGCCGGGAAGTGGCGCGCAGGTTTGACGATATTGTGGAATTTGCAGAGTTAAAAAAGTTTATTGACAGCCCGATGCGGACTTACAGTACGGGGATGAAAATGCGGCTGGCTTTTTCCGTGGCGGTGCATACCGATCCAGAAGTGCTGTTAGTTGATGAACATTTGTCGGTTGGTGATGTGGCTTTTCAAACCAAATGTTTGAATAAGATAACTGAGTTTAAAAATCAAGGATGTGCGATTGTTTTGATTTCTCACACTGCGTCGCAAATTCAGAAAATGTGCGATCGGGCTTTGTGGCTGAAAGCAGGTGAAATCGTGGCCTATGGGGAACCGGAAGTAGTAGTCGGTCAGTATTTGTCAGAAATGCGATCGTCCACAGAAAATCACACTCCCCTGCGCGGTGCTGAAGCTACAAGTAGCGGCTCGCCACTGCGAGGTAATCAGAATCGCTTCGGTTCTTTGGAAGTAGAAATTACCGATGTTAAAGTATTTCCGAATGTAGAAATAGATAGCGGTGATGCTATTAGCATTGAAATCCATTATTCGGTGTCTCAGGAAATTTCTGCTGCTATTTTTGCCGTGACAATCAGCCGGGATGATGGTCAAAGTTGTTTTGAGACTAATACTAATCAAATGGGCAGACTGCTGCCGCTTGTAAAGGGGAAAGGCAAAATCCGGCTGCAAATAGACAGGCTGGATTTAGGAAACGGTCAGTATTACGTGAATGCTGGGGTTTACGAGGAAACTTTGGCTTACGCCTACGATTATCATTGGCAGGTTTATCCGCTGTACGTGCGATCGACTGTCAACCAAAAAACGATTCTTTGTCCGCCGTACCGCTGGGAATTTGAGGGCAAAATGCCGCTTCTGGATTTAGCCGAACCAGCCGCTGCAACTTACGATTTGGATAAGAATAATCCCGGCTACGCCAAGATTTTGACTCAGTTGGAAAACAAGCAAAAACCTGATTTTTTAATGATTGGTGCTCAAAACTGCGGCACGGAATCTCTATACAGCTATCTCGCAAATCACTTGCAAATTATCAAAGAAGGTTCGCGGGACATTCACTTTTTTGAATTAAATTTCGAGCGTGGTATTGAGTGGTACAGCAAGCAGTTGACGCGGAGTGTAGCGAGTGAGAAAGTGCTCCTTTGGGAGATGACTGCTTACTATATTTATCATCCCTTGGTAGCGGAGCGAGTTTACAAGTGTTTCCCGGATGTTAAGCTGATTGTAATGCTGCGAAACCCGGTAAAACGAGCGTGGATGCACTATCATTTAGAAGTGGCAAACGGCTGCGAAAAGTTGGATTTTGAAAAGGCGATCGCCTCTGAGGGCGATCGACTCAAAGGTGAGATTGAAAAAATCAAAGCCGATGAAAAATATTACAGTTTCAATCACCAGCACTATTCCTATTTGTCGCGGGGAATTTATGTAGAACAAATCAAAAATTGGCTCGACTATTTTCCGAGAGAACAATTGCTAATTCTCAAGAGCGAAGATTTTTACACACATACAGGCAAAGTCTTTTCCGAAGTATTGAATTTTCTGGATATTAGTGAGAATGCAGGTAAAGAAGATAAAATCAATCATCTCGATGAATACAGCCAAATGCCACCGGAAATCGCAGAAAAATTGACTAATTACTTCAAACCTTACAATCAGGAACTTTCGGATTTGTTGCATGAGGATTTTAGTTGGAGTTAGGAAAAAAGTTTTTAACCGCAGATAGCCCAGAGATGAACATCAATCATACCTCTTTCTTCTCTTCCTCAGTGCCCTCTGCGCTCTCTGCGGTTCGTAAAAAAAAATCTAATTCACAAACCATTTATTAGCTATAAAAATGAAACGGATATTTTTAATAGGCTCTCCGAGAAGCGGCACAACAATGCTTCAAAGTTTATTGGCTGCTCATCCTGAAGTTATTTCTTTTCCTGAATCTAAGTTTTTTCAATATTTACTTTACAAGAAGTTTGCGGGAAAGTTTCCAGGTAGGATGGAAGCTTTTTTTAAAGATGAGATTAATCGCCCTGAACTTTTGCAAGGTTTTGATGATAGTCAAAGTTTGGGAACTAAAGTTAGTTGGTTTGTCGGAGTTTTGGATGGTTTGGCTGCGGAACAAAACAAAAGCATTTGGTTGGAAAAAACGCCGGAACATATATATTTTATTGATGACATAGAGCGATTTTTGCCGGATGCTAAATTTATACATATTTTGCGAAACGGTATGGATACAATAGCTTCTCTGCATGAGGCTACTAGGAATTCTCATGATTTGTGGGGGCCTGGTTGGGATTTAAACCACTGTATCCATCGCTGGAAGGAGGCGACGTTAATTAGTCACAAATATGCTAAAAATTCTAATCACATATTAGTCAAGTATGAGGAAATTGTCGATAATAAAGTCAAGAAATTAGAAGAGCTTTGTCATTTTATGGGGGTTGAATATGACGCAAAAATGCTGGAGTTTTATCAAGAAAAAGCTGCTAGTCTCAGTTTAAATTTACCTTGGCACCAAGGAATTGAGAGAGAGGTTAAAAGGAGTAATGTTCACAAATATCATAAAATTTTTACGACTAATGAAATTAAAGATATTTTAGATAAGATTAAGCGAGTCAAGGGTGAAATTGCCTGGAAAGTTACGGTAGAAGTGAGCGAACCAATTTCGGATATTTACACTTTGCAAATATGCGATCGCCTGCACTGTACAATTCAATTAGAAGGCATTAAACTCGGTGTTGTGGAATTGCCAGTCTGCGACGGGATTGTGGCGGGTGCGGTGTTGGCGGATGCGGTTGCAGCCCAGTTTGCTTGGCAAATTCTCGATCGCTACTTTCAACGCAATCGCTGCGAAAAAGGTAATAGATTGTGGGAAACTTTGCTGCAACCATTCCACAAGAAAAATGACTGGAGGCTATTTTTACAAGAATTATGGGTGCGATCGCATTGGCATTTGGAGGATTTCTACAAGCCAGAAATACCAGAGGAAGTCCCAACAATTACCCTCGAAAAAGATTTAATTGCTGTAGAAGTTAGCGAGGAATTGCCTAATATAAAAGTTGAGCTTTCTGAAATAGATGTCCTGGTGAAAGTAGGCGGCGTTGCTGTCGGTATTGTAACGGTTGCGGTGGAAAATAATTTCGTTTCTGCTCAAAAATTGCGATCGACAATTACTCGAAATAGCGGTTTTGAGTTGTGCGTCGCCACCGTGCGAGAAGCTTTGCTGGGAAAACCGATCGACGGTAAGCAATCGCTGCGATCGCGCTTAGCCTCTGCTGCCCGCCAAAGGTCGAATCAGCCAGAGTGGTTGAATGCAGAGGGTTATGGTGGCATTTACCCGCCAAATGCAGTGATGTTCGGCAGGCGATCGGGTGCGATCGGCACCAGTATCAGCCGCCGCGCCGCACTCCCAGCCGCAGCGCTGCGAGAAATCGCATCAGCCGCAGCAATCGCCGGGGAAACAACAATGCAAATTCCCTTAGAAAACGAGCTACACAAACAAGTATTTTATGCACCAGAAATCATCGGTAAAAAATCGCCTTATCGAGAAGTTGCCAACCCAGAAAAACCTCAAGTTTTTAACAATAACAGCGTCACAGAAAATCTGCCCATTCTCGCCTACGGCCGCATTTCTCCCGATGGTTTAAATACCGTTACTCCCGACTTGTTTGAACAGCAACTACAGGATTTACAAGAAAAAGGTTATTACAGTGCGAGTTGGGAAAATTGGCGAAGCGCAAAACAGACTAAAACTCCTTTACCCGGTAAAGCCGTATTGATAACATTTGACGGAGGCTATCTCGACTTTTTCCAATATGCTTGGCCTTTGCTAAAACGCTATGATTTTACAGCAACTGTTTTTTTAGTAGCCGAGTCGATTGGAAAGACAAATAGTTGGGAAAAAGCCGAAGGTGAAGAAGTAAACTTAATGGGATGGCCAGAAATTCTGCAAATGCAGGATGCAGGAATTGAATTCGGTTCGATGTCTGCTACCTATCAACCATTAACTACCTTGTCGCCCACAGAAATTGTGCGTGAGGGGGCAAAATGTCGCGCTATTTTGGAACGGGGATTAGGGAAATCTGTTAAATGTTTTGCTTATCCTTACGGAGATGTCGATAAAATTGTAGAACATTTAATCGGGGCGAGCGGGTATACTTTTGGTGTATCCTATAGGTCAAAGTTTAGCAGCTTAGACGATTCTTTAATGTCGCTACCCCGCATTCAAATCACCAAGGAAAATCCCTTAAAATTAGGTTCGTAGTGATGAATTTAGTCCGCATTCGGAAGGAATCAAGTCCTCACTACAAACCAACTTGATGACGATTTAGATCATTACTAAAAACTTTTTCTCAGCCGCTGCACCAAACCCTGAAACTTCCGCCCTAAATAACCGCCAAATCCTCTATAAATCTTCTCAAACTTATAATAAAATAAAATATCCATCACATCATCAGTTTTCATGTACTTTAAGTAAGAAATTACCTTGTCTGTAAGCTCATCATTAACATCATCGATATACTTTCTCACCGCCAACCTTTCCGAAATATGCCATTTTTGATCGAACTTGCGGTGCATTTGGGTTTCATAATCTCCAAAATCTGAGATTTTCCCGTCCAAATATTTTTCAATGTATTTCCCCGCAATTTCGGCACCATCCATCCCGTGTCTGATACCCTCGCCGCCCAAAAAATTTACAGTGGAGACAGTATCGCCGATCGCAATTATATTCTCCTTGTAATAAATATCCTGCAAACCCTGACTGTACTTCAGAGTAGAACCGTGTTTGTCAATAATTGTATAATTTTTAGACTTCAGATATTCATCAATCAGCAAATCGATATATTTTTTCAAAGGTTCCAAATTTTTCACAGTTTTCGGATCTAAAAAAATGCGGCCCGCACCAACTTTCAGCCTGTTTTGTTCCATTGGAAATATCCAAGAATAACCCTTCGGCATCCATTTATCGCCCAAAAAAAAGATTAAATCATTGGCATATTTATGATAAATTTCCGGTTCTACTTCAATTAAATATTCGATGCCGGTTCCCGATAAAAACTCTGGCTTATCGTTTTCTTTTTCGTACATAATCGCCCTAGCAAAACCCGTAGCATCAACCAAAACTTTAGTGCTAGCTTTGATAAGTTGACCGTCAGATAGCTGTTTAAATTCTACGATTGTTTCACCGTTAGCTTGCGAATGTCCGGTGTAGCGACAACCAAGCCAAACTTCACCGCCAAATCGCTCAACTTCCTCGGCTAAAAAAGCTCTAAATTTAGCAAAATTGAGAACAACTCCCAAGTTTTCGGGAGACTCCCAAGTTTGACTGACTTTGCTAGTTTCAATAGTCAGTTTGTGCCAACAACTGCCGACAACTGAT
Organism: Tychonema sp. LEGE 06208; assembly: GCF_015207505.1. Taxonomy (GTDB): domain Bacteria; phylum Cyanobacteriota; class Cyanobacteriia; order Cyanobacteriales; family Microcoleaceae; genus Microcoleus. The sequence continues at coordinate 85,362 of NZ_JADEWT010000001.1, read as the reverse complement.
TCGGGTAAATCGAATTGAGAAAGGGTTTCTAAAGGCGTGGCGGCGCTGGAAAAGTCGTTTTTATTAAAATTGTCGTTTTGTTCGGCAAGCAAGACTTTGCGGCCGGATTTTGCCAATATTCTCGCGCAGTGACCGCCTGCTGGGCCTGCTCCTACTATTACTATATCAAAATTTTTTAAGTTCATTTTGCTTTTAAATCGTTTCCAATGTCAAAATACCCGCCGAAATATCAACTACCAAGCGCCGATTTTTCAACAGTTGGCGGCCGATTAAAATTTCGGGTACTCCCGCGCCTACATGAACGGGAATGTCAAACTCTTGCTCATCAATTGTAATTTTTCCTGCATAAAGATCGAAATTAAATTCTCCTTTAGCTGTTCGCATTTTTTCTTGTTTCACATATATCCAATCAAGTCCCTCTAAATCTTAATCGTTCATAGCTAACCAGCCGGAAAAACCTGTATCAAGCAGAGCGTCAATAGGTAATTCTAAGCCGTTATCAGCAATCAATTCAATTTCAAAAAATAGCTCGTCCTGATCGCCAAATATTCCTTCCATCATATCGTGCCACAAACTCCAGTTTCATTGATCCGAAAGACGTGCAATTTAACTTTAGGGTATTTTTCATGGGCTATGTTTGCAACTAGCATATCATCCTTGTCGATAAAATATTCACCGCTGTCGGGTTCAACGGCCATGTACCAGTTGTAGTGGGTTTTAATCAATTCTGGTTTGAGGCGATCGAAAATAGGTTTGCAGCGCTGATAAAATGCTTCTCTCTCAGCATACCATTGGGCTATTTCTTCTGCAGAACCTGTGCGTTTTGGGTGCAATCTTCTCCGGGGAGTTCTGCTAGTTGGGTTGAGATAAGTCATTGTTGATTCTCCTTTTGTGCAGTAAAGGTGAAGTAAGGTGAGCAGTGCCCACCCTACAATTCTAGCTAATTAGACGCTAACGGGTGATTGTTTGCGGCTGAATTGTGCTAAGATACGATCGCACATTTGCGACGGATTTAAGCCCAAGGTTGCCATCGACTGATCCGGTGTTGCGTGGTCTACCAATGTATCCGGTACACCCAAGCGCATCACAGGAACAAGAACATTATTATCTAGCAAAGCTTCGGCTACTGCTGAACCGAAACCGCCCATCAAACAACCTTCTTCCATTGTGACAACTTTCCCGATTTGCTGTGCTAAAGGCAAGATTAATTCAGTGTCCAAAGGCTTGACAAAACGCGCGTTGATGACTGTTGCTTCGATGCCGTGTTCGCTCAAAATCTCGGCAGTTTGCATCGCCGGATAAACCATCGAACCGTAACCTAATATTAGCAAGTCGTCGCCGTTGCGGAGAATTTCGGCTTTGCCGATCGCCAATTCTTCCCAACCCTCTTCCATCAGAGGTACGCCGTAACCGTTGCCGCGCGGGTAGCGCATCGCGATCGGGCCGCTGGTGTGGTTGATTCCCGTGACTACCATCCGCTGCAATTCGGCCTCGTCTTTTGGAGCCATAATTGTCATGTTTGGCAAGCACCGCAAGTAAGAAATATCGTACATTCCTTGGTGAGTGGGGCCGTCTGCGCCGACAATTCCCGCGCGATCCAAACAGAAGAAAACAGGCAAGTTTTGGATGCAGACATCGTGAATTATTTGGTCGTAGGCCCGCTGCAAAAAGGTCGAGTAAATTGCTACAACCGGGCGCATTCCTTCGCAGGCTAAACCAGCCGATAAAGTCACCGCGTGCTGTTCGGCAATGCCAACATCGATGTACTGTTTCGGCAGTTTTTCCTGAAGTTTGTCTAACCCCGTGCCGGTTGCCATTGCAGCAGTAATGCCAACAATTTTCGGATTATCTTCTGCTAGCTTGACGAGGGCGTGGGCAAAGACTTTCGCGTAGGCGGGAGGTTTGGGCTTGGTGGAGGGAATGCCTTTGCCGGTGGCTAAGTTAAAAGGATTTTGGGCGTGATATCCTACTTGGTCTTTTTCGGCGATCGCATATCCTTTGCCCTTCACCGTCACAACGTGAACTAACACAGGGCCTTGGATAGTATGAGCTTGTTTGAAAGTGGTAATTAACTCTTGCAAATTGTGTCCATCTACCGGGCCCATGTAAGTAAAGCCCAATTCTTCAATTACAGCTCCAACTTTCGAGACAGCCAAGCGTTTCATCCCTTCTTTGATGCGTTCCATTTCTGGAGTAAAAGTTTCGCCGACAAAGGGAATTTGTTTGAATTGTTCCTCTAAGTTATCTTTGAGAAACTGCACCGGTGGCGACAAGCGCATTTTGTTTAAATAACGGGTAATTGCGCCGACGTTGGGCGAAATTGACATCTCATTGTCGTTGAGCACAACTAACAAATTGGTTTTCGGCATATGGCCCGCGTGGTTGATCGCTTCGAGTGCCATACCGCCCGTCAGCGCGCCGTCGCCGATGACTGCTACAGTTTTAAAGTTTTCGCCTTTGAGGTCCCGCGCCATTGCCATTCCCAGGGCTGCGGAAATGCTCGTGGAGGCGTGACCGGCCCCAAAGTGGTCAAATTTGCTCTCGCAGCGCTTGAGATAGCCTGCAACGCCGTCTTTTTGGCGCAGGGTGTGGAATTGGTTGTAGCGGCCGGTGATCAATTTGTGCGGATAAGCTTGGTGGCCGACATCCCAGGTAACTTTGTCGCGATCGAGGTCGAGTGTCTGGTAGAGTGCTAAGGTGAGTTCGACTACACCCAATCCTGGGCCTAGGTGTCCGCCGCTCGCAGCTACTGTTTCTAAATGCTTTTCTCGAATTTGTCGGGCAATTTGTTCGAGTTGATGAATCGACAGGCCGTGTAATTGGTTTGGGTGAGTCAGTTCGCTGAGATGCATATTTTAAAATCCTGCTCCTAAGAATTAGGACGAATGCTTAACAGATATAGGTTTTGCCTGCAGCGTTCGGTACGGGCAAACGTTAGAATAGTTTACCTGTTATTTGAGAAAAGTGTTAGGCGTAAGATTTTTGTTATTTTTGACCTGGTAATTATAGTTAATAAATTCGGTTCAGTCAATATAAAAAAAGCTTATGTTTTTAGCTGCTGAGGGGTAACTGTTAGCTGCACGGGGATTATACAATTTTAGATTGTAGATTTTAGATTGTAGAGTTGGCCATAACTTATTCTGTATAAGTTCGGATATTGCCCACCGCTGTATTGTTTGTAAAAAATGGAAGTATTAGGGATTTAAAACTTGTTTTTGTAATAATGGTTGAGTTTTCAGCTATTTGGTTTCAGCAAGCGGACTGTGATGCAAAATCATTAACTGCGACTTGCTAAGGGCTTCTAGGGGAGCATCTCAGTTTTGCATTTGTAGTGCGAGTACCTCAAGAGCTCGCGTATTGTACTCGCGAGTTCTTGAGGTACTCGCACTGTAATGTAAAAAAATGCTTTTTGGAAAAGTGAGATGCTCCCGCTTCTAGCGCGTAGGTACAACCTTGCAAATCGCTAAACTCAACTTCAACAAATTCTGCATCATATTCATCAATTACTGTTCCCACTTGACCCCGATATAAGCCCTGTTCTGGTAAATCTTCTAGTAATGCAACGACATCAAGCAGTTTGATGGTGAAGTTCATTTTTAGATACCTCTTTCACGGAATATAGCCTTTCTCAAAAAGGTAAGGAGTTGAAATTTTAGATTTTAGATTCAGGGATTGATGAATTGAGGGCTTTAACTGGTTCCCAGGCTACAGCGAAAGGAACCTATATCACTCTTGCTCTGCCTCGCTTCGGAAATTGGAGGCAGAGCCTCCGGATCTGTGTTACTAGGCAGAGCCTAGTAACGAGTAAAGCCTAGTGACGAGTCAACGAGTAAAACAGGTTCGCAGTCAGGACTTCAGTTTTTTTCCTTTTATCCTCGCCTTTGACTTTGCTGAATTTCTGCTAACAGCATCTCTTGAGTTTTTGCCGGTTCTTTGCAAGTCAAACACTCGCAAACTAACCCGATCGCACCTTCAGGCAAATCCGCCTCAATCTGACAAACAGCAGTCGGATAATACTGCGAAATTAACCCAGAAATCAGGTCGGGCGAAGTGCGAATCAGGGTAGAATGCTGATACCAGTCGATCGCCGAAAGCAGACTCGGACAAGCTTGGGGAGCATCTCGGACAATACTGCTAAAAGCTTGCAAAGCTTGTTCGGCGCGATCGAGATATTCTAAATTCGGGCCCAGCAAGGCCAAGCGAACCAAAGAGGCGATCGCAATTCCATTCGCCGCCGGAGTTGCATTGTCTATATAGCTGCGTTCCCGCACCAACAAATCTCCGCTCACATCCTTAGCAGCATTGTAATACCCTCCCAATTCCACGCTCCACAAAAACTCATCAAACTCTTCTTGCACCTGCACAGCTTTCTCCAACCAAAACTGAGAATTAGGCAATTGCTGTGTTGCTTCCCCATTGCCTAAATTCAAACTCGCTTGATGCAAATCCAACAAAGCTTTCACAAACAAAGCATAATCTTCCGACTGTGCAGCCACCGCCGATTGTCCGTCATAATTCAGCCGCTGAAACCGCCCATTTTGCCACTGATTGTCTAAAATAAAATTAGCAGCATTCACCGCCAATTCCAGATAGTCCAAATTCCCAAAAACAGCCGCCGCCCGCGCCAAACCCGAAATCATTAAACTATTCCAAGCAGCAATCATTTTCGTGTCAGTAACTGCCGGAATTCTACCAGGCCAACTTTCATTCTTAGCTTCTTGATTGTTGCGGGCTGGGAGAAAGGTTTTCACAGTATCGGGATTGCCGCCGTAGCGAACAGCAAAAAGTTTAGCTAAAGCCGTTTCTACCGTGGCGCTGAGTTTTCCCGGCTGGTGGCGCTGCAAGACATTTTTGCCTTCAAAATTGCCGCCGCGAGTCACAGTAAACTGTGCTTGAATTTCTACCAATTCCTCATCAGTTAACAGTTGTTCTAGTTCGCTGTAAGTCCAAACATAAAACGCTCCTTCTTCCGGTTCAACTTCCTCTGAAGTGTTAAAACTGTCGGCATCCTGTGCGGCGTAAAAATAGCCTGCGGTTGCGGTCATTTCTCGCTTCAACCATTCTACTGTCCGCGCGATCGCACTTTCAAAAGCCGGTTCTTGGATTCCCGCGCTCCACAAATTTGCTAAATACTCAACAATTTGACCGTTGTCGTAGAGCATTTTTTCAAAGTGCGGCACAGTCCAAGTAGCATCAACTGTGTAGCGGTGAAATCCGCCGGCTACGTGGTCGTAAATGCCGCCCAATGCTAAGTCTAATCCGCGCTGAGTGCAGACTTGTTTGCTGTCGTATTTTGAATCAAAATTAAAGCGCGTTCCCCGCAGTGCTAGCTCAGCATAAGGCATCATGGGAAAACTGGGCCCTGGGTTGCTGCCGGCAATAATTCCGGTGTTGAGTTCCCAGCCTTTTTGGAATATTTCGCGATTTAGTTCTGCGGTTCCTGCTGACAGTGCTGCCGACTGTTGAAGGTTCTCTAAAATCTCTGCTTTGAAAGCTTCTACTTTGCCTTTTTCTGTGTCGTAAAAACGGCGGATTGCTTGCAAAACTTCTAAAAATGCTGGTCTCCCGTAGCGGGCTTCTACGGGGAAATAAGTGCCTCCGTAGAAGGGAATTCGCTCGTCGGGAGTGAGAAAAACGTTGAGCGGCCAACCACCTTGACCGGTCATCATTTGCAAGGTTTGCATATATATGCTGTCGATGTCCGGGCGTTCTTCGCGATCGACTTTGATCGGTATAAACTGCGAATTCATGTATTGGGCGATCGCGCGATCGGAAAATGCTTCCCCTTCCATCACCGTGCACCAATGGCAGCTAGAGTAGCCAATTGACAGGAAAATCGGTTTATTTTCGCTCCGGGCCGTTTCTAAGGCTTCGTCGCACCAGGGCCACCAGTCGATCGGATTTTCGCTGTGTTTCCGCAGGTAAAGGCTTTGGGATTGAGCAAGACGGTTCACCATAATCAAATATACTTTAACTCGTACTGAGTAAGCTTGTCAGTTATTTAGCAGTTTAGCGCGATCTGTTTTAATTGAGTTGTTGCTGATAATTATGTTTTAATATTATTGCTGATTATCTCTATCTAACATGAGTTTATCATCTCGCAGAACCTTCAATCAACAGCTAGGACAATTTTTGCTGAGTGCTGCTGTTCCTCCTGCTGTTCTCAAACTGTACCAAACTGCATCCTCGGAACAAGCTTTATTAGAAACTAATCTTAACAATGCTCTGGCAAAAGCAGACCCAGAAATAGAATTATTAGTCCCGACATTTTTAGGTAACGACAAGCGCCGTTTCTACGGCAGAGGTATTCCGAAAAGCTTGAAATTAATCGACAAATTTCAGCTAGGAACCGGACGAACTTTTCTGGGAAGGCGATCGCAAATTTGGAGCGGCGCGGGTTGGACTGGACAGCCAACAATTACCAGAGACCGGGGTAAAACTTATTTAATTATAGGTTCTTTCGACCACAATTTGCGAAAAATAGATATGGCTACCAATAAAGAAGTGTGGCGCTATAAGTTTGATGATATAATCAAAGGTTCATCAACGATTTATATCGATGAAAAAGCCAGCGCTGAAAACAGAATTGTGATTTTGCAAGGCAGCCGCAGCGGCGGTGGTGGCAAAAGTGTGGTGCCGAGTTTTAGGGCAATATCTTTTAGAACTGGCAAGGAAATTTGGAAGCTGGACATCAGGAAAACGCCCAGCTACAGCCAAGATAACGATAGCAGTGCTTTGGACATCGGCGGTGGCGTGTTGTTCAATGCGGGCGAAAATGCGATCGGCTATTTTCTCGATAGTTCCACAAGCAATGCCAAGCTAAAACAAGGAATTAAACAGCCAAAGATCTTGTCAGAAGTACAGCTTTATGCAGCAGCAGATATCGGCAAGCACGGCGGCAACTTGGTAGCGGAGTCATCGCCATCAAGGCTCAAAGATAGAATATTTATAGCTGCTGGTTCCGGTCATATTTACGGTATTAGCATTGCCACTAAAAAGATAGTTTGGGATTTTTATACAGGTTCAGATTTGGATGGAAGTGCTGTAATTTCTAAATCTGGAAAACTATTTTGTGCGATTGAAAAACAATACATTCAGGGCAACGGCGGAGTCCTGAAACTGAATCCGAACAAGGAACCGAATGCCAGTGTCGAATGGTTTTTGCCTACTGGAAACCGCCGACTTTCTAGTTGGGAAGGCGGGATAATTGGTTCGGTGGCGTTGAACGACGAGTACAATTCCGGGGAGTTTCCGGCGCTGTTTGCCACAAATGCGATCGACGGCAATTTGTACATCGGTTCCCAAGATATGATTACAGGTAAAAAAATTGCTGTGCCTTGGCGAAATCAGTCTTATGATACTCCGATAATAGTCTTTAAAAAAGAAATAGGTTCTTCAATTTCGACTCCGATTTTTACAGATGGCAATAAACTGATAAGTGCGGGATACAACGGTGTTTATTTGTTTAATTTGAATTGGGAACGAGCGAAGTCGGGCGATAAGAATGCTTTGAGAAATGCTAAAGGCGAGTTTTACCGTTTGAAAGTAATAGAATCGGGGAGATTTAAACCTGGTTTATCCTTTGAGGCTACGCCTGTTGTTTGGGACGGAATTGTCAGGATTTGCGCGAGAGACGGGTGGATGTATACTTTGGGTTAGTCAATAGTCATTAGTTATTGGTTATTGGTTATTGGTTATTGGTTATTGGTTATTGGTTGTTGGTTGTTGGTTGGTTGTTGGTTGTTGGTTGTTGGTTATTTACTACCAATTAGCAATGCCCTTGGCCCAATTCCCTTAGCCCAATGCGTCAACTCGAATGTCCGGGTGTTGAAATCCGCCAATGTCCCCACCTGCCGTTTAACTCCGGTTATCTCTATCATAGAAAGGATGTCAGGAATTATAGGAAACTTGTTATATGGCGACCAATGACAATCAAATAAATCAAATTTACGGTTCGGAGGATGCTCAAGGTATTTTACAGCTTGCGATCGCCCGCCGACAAGATGAAGGGGAATTATCCAGAGTGCAGTTGTTCGAGATTGCAGCGGAATTGGGCATTTCCGAACAGGATATCGTGGCGGCGGAACAGCAATGGTTAGCAACTAGAGGAGAAGTTCAAGAAAAACTGGTTTTTAACACTTACCGTCGTCGCAAATTGCAGAAAAATGTGACAAAATACGGCATTATCAATAGTTTTCTAGTTTTGTTTAATCTAGCTGGATCCCACGAGCTTTCTTGGTCGCTTTTCATTTTACTAACCTGGGGCTTAGGATTGTCGCTGAATGCTTGGAATGTTTATCAAACTGAAGGCGAAGATTACGAACAAGCCTTTGGGCGGTGGCGTTTGAAGAAACAAGTGGGAGAGTCTATTGGTACTGCAACGAATAAGTTTATGAAGTGGTTGCAATCGTGATTTGCTATGGTAAAAAATGCGATCGCCCTTTTTTACTTCACACTGGTGAAGTAATTCGGATTTTAACTCGTTACTGGAAAGAGTAATTGTTAAGGTTTTTTATTGAACCTATCCCCAAGTGCGATCGCCCTTTATTGAGTTACATAATGAAGGACACTGCAATGACGTGTCCCTAAAAATATCTATCTTTTACTCCCTCCCGTCAGTCGATCGCATTCTCTCCTCGCCAAAAACCTAACTTTCCGGCTGCGAATCTCCCGAAGCTGCATCTTCAACCACAGGATTAATTAAGGTCGATCGCCAACCTTGCCGAACTTCCGAACTCAAATACTTATTCTGCACAACCTGCCACTTTTGCCAAGCTTCGTAGCGCTTTTTCGCCAATAAATCCGCCAGTTGCGGCAACTCTTTTTGCAAATCGCGATCGACAAAATCTGTCAAAAACTCGCTTAAAACTTCACTGTCTTGAATGTCGCCCAAACATTCTTGAACAGCTTTCACATCTTCGACATAAACTTCGTAAGTCTCGCTGTAAAAATCCCCAAACAGATTCATCAAATAGCGAACCCGCTTGGCTTGCTTCCGCAAATCGTGCAGAATAGTTCCCTCCGCTGTTAACTTCTCTTCGACAGCCGACTCATTCAAATCATCACAAACTTTAACTTGGCCATCCTCATATTTTGTGCCCAGCAGCCAAGCCGGATGCAGAAAAAATTCGCTGACTTGAGGTAAGAGTAAATCTGGCAAAACTTCAGCAATTGGCAAATGTTCGATCGCCCGAAACTGCGGTTTTTCCAACCAATCCTCGATCGACTTTTTCAGCGATTGGTAACTTTTGCGTTCCAAAACAGCCCTCACCTTTTTCAAAGCCCGGCGCCGCTGTTTTAGCAAACTCGACAAAGCCTCATCTAAAACTTCCTGTTCTTCAGTCGGCAAATTCGGGTAATAGCGTTTTTGGAGACTTTCGAGCATCACATCCAAATCCCTGAGCGTTCCCAGAATCCGCCCCACTTTACCAATTTTGCGTTCAGAAGCTTCTTTTGGCCAGTCTAAAACCGGAGCAAAACCCGTTACAGCCGATCGCAAACGCCGCAATCCTACCCGCATTTGGTGAAGTTCTTCTGCATCTTTGTCTTTGATAACTTCAGCCTCGTGCGCTATTGTTTTACGAAAATATTTCTCGATCGCACCAGAGGCTGCGTCTCCGAGAGTTTTAACTTTTGCTGATGTTTTTACGTTCATGATATATGTAGAGTCCACTTTCGCCATTGACTTTATTTGTGATTTCAATGCTTAGCTAATAAAGCTTTATATCCTAGCACCGAATTTTTATTTATACGCCAGCAATAATAATTCTTAATGTAAGGTGCTTGATAATTTATACAAAATCTAAAATCTTCCATCTAAAATCTAAAATCTTCAATCTAAAATCGAATTTCCCTCCCTCGCGCTTGGGCAAATAAAAATCCGATTTGTGGCGCGCTTTCCCAAACAGGTTAAGATTGCTGCAAACCGATATTTATTCGCACAAGAGAGAGAGAGGGTGCGATCGGGAGGACAGGTTTTAAATTAAATCAAGTCCAGCTTGTCCGAATTCAAAGAGGCAGTTTAGCCTTTCCAGTTCTTTTCAGATTGTTCGAGCACGTAGGTTACGAGATCGTCGATTTGTTCGGGCTTCAAGCGGCCGGCAAAAGCAGGCATAGCATTTTTGCCCTTAATTATCTGAGTAGTGATAGCTTCGATGGAATTCATGCCGTACTTTTCCAGAGCATCCTTTTTCAGGGTTTTCATTGCCATAACCACGTTGCCGCCACCGATGTGACAAGCAGAACAGTTGGCGCTAAAGAGTTTAGCTCCGTTAGCAGCATCGCCGGCCAAGGCAGGGCGGCCGAAGCCGACGGTAAAAATTGCGATCGCTAACAGGGCGATCGATAAGAGTCTTTTCAACACAGTTCTCCTCTAATGGACACTTTTGAAGGTGGTTATTTAGTTATTTTACCTGTTTATTCAGGCACAAACACGCAGTCGCGATCGGGATTTTTCTAGTAATTTACACTTTTTGACCAAAAGCCGTTCAACTCTCCAGATTATCCACGCCCCAGCCCGGAGCCTTCTGAGCAGCACGGAGCACAAAAGCAGCCAAATTTTCAATCTCATCCTGCTGCATCCAGCTTTCCGGCACTTGGCGGCACCAAAAAGTTTCCTCACTACCGTCATAAGTCATGGGTTCTCTCAGATACGCCACCAAACTATTGATGCTGGTGCGCGGAGGCGTTGCCCCCTCCAGAGCAGTCAAAGACAAAGATACAGTCGGATCCGGCAAAGTTGTTCCCCCAACATGACAGTTGAGGCAGCTTTGCTCAAACAACCGCTTACCGGAGGACAAATCCTCAGCCGAAAATAACCGAGTGTTTCCCTGTGCGTCCAATTCCAATGGCACAGGTTCGGTGACTTTCAAATAACGAGTCACGTAAGCATCAGAAGCAGCCAAGGCTGGTTGAGGTGCCAGCAGCACCAGCGGCAAAATAATTAAAATTCCCAACAAAAAGCAGACAAAAACACCAAGACGCTGCATGACGCACTACAACCTTTTGCGATATCAATGAGTAACAAGTAAATTTTAGATTTCAGATTTTAGAGCGAAAAACGACCGGCCAGCAATGCTTGCCAAAGCCCCGCCCTCTCTCAATCCAAAATCCAAAATCTAAAATTTAACATCAATTAACGAGCGCCTTTACCGCCAGCCCACTGCTCGCCAATGATTTTGGGCTGCAACAGAATGTGACCGGCAATCGCGTACAAATCCTCTTCTGAGAGATTTCTCATCTCAGCAAAAATATCCGCACTCTTCATGCTCGGATGCAGCTCGGAAATCTCCTCAAAGCCGTCATAAGTGGTGGGATTTTTCATAAAGTCCACCAGCGACTCAATATTGTTGCGGGGTGGGTTGGCCAAAGCCAGAGTTTTGGGACTCAAATTTATGTTCTGGTCAGTTTTTGTCATTCCCCCAGCGTGACATTGAGCGCAGGCTGAGTTAAACAAGCGTTTGCCTTGCTGAACTTGTTTGAGGCTCAGCACCACCGGAGCGCCCTTGTCATTTAAAGTCACAGTGCGAAGTTCCGGACTCAGTTCGATAGCCATCGCGCTGCTGACAAATAACTGAAATGTCAAGAATACAGCGGTCAGAGCAATGAAATATCTTTTAAGCATGGTTCTCCTTAAAAAAAATCCGACAAATTATTGAACGCTAAGAGAGCGTAGGCAAACAGATCGATCTTGAAAATTCCTTCCTGCTGCGACAATTGGCAAAAATTTGTGCAGCCGTACCCCAACGTCGAGGTAGAGGAATTTTGCTATCTAATCTGCAATCCCTTTTGAGTCGCGCCTTTTTTCGAGAGCGGACATAATTGCCTTAACATCTTCCAAAGCCAAACGGGTTTGAGGATGCTTGTAGGCAATTTCCAACTCGTCGCACAAGCGGAGCACGTCTTCAACAGGGACGTCGAAGTCCTCTGCTATTTCTGCGATGGATAGGTCTGCAAAACCCATAATTTTTAGGTCGCTGACTGGTCAAAATTGAGTTGACGGCTATTGACAGAAAGCTGGACAATTTAACAAAGTGGTGTTAGCTCCCAATCTGTTAGTTTGTTCTGAGATTTTGTTCGATCGCCAGCTCACTAACCACTAACTACCACTAAGCATTTTTGCTCACTCAAACTTCATAGCCCATCAACTTCCAACTAATATCATCCCATTGCCGGGTGTTTATTATCAATAGGACTTGAGCGCGTGAGGCTCAAAACCCGGTATTTGCCTGAATTTCTCGCCACCAAACTTGATGTTTTGCCAAGAAACCAGGGTTTTTTGGCAATTCCTCTGAGATTTTGGTCTTGGGCGGGCTCACCAACAGACAATCAGTCGATTTGAGATTTGAGATTTACTCCACAGATCCAATCTGGGGCTTGAACGGGAGTCTAAAATTTCGATCTCTTGACGACAAAAGTCCTTTGGCGCTGCGGCTTAGGGAGAAAGCTTGAGAGCGTGAGTAGGTGCGGGTAAAGCGTGGTGGGCCTCGCCGACATCGAGGGCTGGAAATTCCGATTTTGCCAAGAACGGCTGGGGCTGGTGGAGAGCGATCAGTTGACCGAGAGTTTTTTTTAATTGAGTCCGGGGTACGATCAAGTCTACAAAACCGTGGGCGAAGGAATATTCGGAAGTTTGATAATTTTCCGGCAGCTTTTCCCGCAGAGTTTGCTCGATTACCCGACCGCCCGTAAAGGCTACAGTAGCTTTTGGCTCTGCAATTATAATGTCTCCCAACATGGCAAAACTGGCGGTGACACCGCCTGTGGTCGGGTGGGTCAAAATTGGGATGTAAAGCAGTCTCGCTTCCCGGTGGCGCTCCAGAGCCCCGGAAATCTTGGCCATTTGCATCAGGCTGAGCATCCCTTCCTGCATTCTTGCGCCGCCAGAGGAGCAGACCACAATCGCAGGTAAACGTTCCCGCGTGGCGTGTTCGATGAGGCGGGTCAGTTTTTCTCCGACCACTGAGCCCATGCTGCCGCCGATGAACTGAAATTCCATGACTCCGAGGGCGACGGGCAAATTTTCGAGTTGACCGATGCCTGTTTGTACCGCGTCTAGGTGGCCTGTTTTTTCTTGAAATTCTCGCAGCCGATCGCTATATTTTTTGCGATCGCGAAATTTTAGGGGATCGGTGGCGTGGAGACCTTCGTTAAGGGGCATCCAGGTATTGGGGTCGATCAACTGTTCAATGCGATCGTCGCTGTAAACTCTGATATGATGCCCGCATTCCAAGCAAACCATTTGATTTGCTCGCAGGTCTTTGGTATAACTCAGCGCGTCGCAAGCCTCGCACTTATTCCAAAGCCCGTCGGCAATTTCCCGTTCCGGCCGTTCTTGAGAGTTCGGTACAGATTTTCTTCGATTTGCAAACCAATCAAATAGAGACATTAAAACTTGGTAATTGGTAATTGGGAATTGGTAATTGGGAATTGGGAATTGGTAATTGGGAATTGGTAATTAGTTGTCAGTTGCTAGTTGTCAATTGCTAGTTGTTTAGTGACTAATGACTAATGACTAATGACTAATCACCAGATTCTGGCTCATCTTCAACGGGACTGATCAGGAGCGATGCAGTCCGCTGGTCTTCTGGAAGAACTTGCAAAGCTGTAGCACTTCCAGCTCCTAAATAAGATGCTACGCCCAAGTCAACGATGCGAGCTGGGATTTGATGAGCAGCTAGGATCTGCTGCATTAATTCCGCTTCCCAGCGAAAGCTAGTAGTTGTAAGTGTAATCCAAGACACGGAACAATTTTACCAATTATTGAGACAATGTTATGTTCGATCGCGCCGGAGTACCGACATATCAGAAAGTAAAATTCGGGAAAAATAATTGCAAGTAAGTAGATAAGATCGCTTCGCCCCACAGGGCAGTAATTGCTGCACCGAGGGCCAGAAACGGGCCGAAAGGCATGGGTTGACGCCGATCGAGCAATCTCAGGGCGATCGCCCCGCCGCCGACAAAAGCTCCAGCGAAACACGCGATAAATCCCGCTAACAGCAAGTATTTCCAGCCCAGCCAAGCCCCCATCAAAGCTGCCAATTTGGTGTCTCCCATCCCCATAGCAGTCTGCCCGAAGCCGATCGAACCTGCAAGTCCGATCGCATCAAACAGCCACAACCCGACAACTGCTCCCAGAATACCGTCGAGTACCAGATAGTGTACCGAGTCGATCGGGCTAAAAGTCGGCCACCAACCTTTCGCCACTTGAAAAACCAATCCGAGCACCAAGCCCGATCGAGTTAAAGAATTGGGCAAAGTCATTGTATCGCAGTCAATCAAAGACAAAGCCAATAGCCAGCTAAAAAAAGCCCAAAACCCCAGAGTTTTTACTGCTATCCCACACCGCCAAAAAATGAGCAAAAACAGCAAACCCGTAGCTACTTCTACCAGCGGATAGCGGGCAGAAATCGGACTGCGACAGTGATTGCAGCGTCCCCGCAGCCACACCCAACCGAACACGGGTATATTTTCGTAAGTTCTGAGTTGATTTAAACATTTGGGACAGCGAGAGGGAGGGTGTATCACCGACAAACCCGCAGGCAACCGATAAACTACCACATTCAAGAAGCTGCCGATCGCCGAGCCGACAACAAAGACGATCGCGGTGACAAGGACATTAAAGATAATTTCCATTTATTTGTTATTTGTTATTTGTTATTTGTTAGCTGTTATTTGTTATTTGTTATTTGTTATTTGTTAGCTGTTATTTGTTAGCTGTTATTTGTTAGCTGTTAGCTGTTAGTAGCAGCTAGCAATAACTACTTACTAATTACATGACCAATTTCCCAACGATTCCAAATCCGTATTATTTACCCCCTTGATGATTGAACCGCGAAGACGCGTTAGGCGAAGCCGCGCGTAAGCGCTAGAGCGCGAAGAGAAGAGTCAGAAGACAAAGGTAATAGCCAAATCCGAGTTGGCATGACTCATGACTAATGACCGATGATTAATAACTAATAACTAATAACCAACAACTAACAACTAACAACTAACAACCAACAACTAATAACCAACAACTAATAACAACTAACTAATAACAACTAACTAATACATTTGAGATTCAATTTCGTCAAAAGTAACAAAACGTTCACCGGGCAACAAAACTGGCTGCGAAGCAAAAATTAGCTGACCTCGATTGCTACCTAGACTAACAACTACACCTGCTGGACGCTGCATCTGCTCGGAATGCACTTTCAGATAGATACCGTAGGCCGATCGAGCTACTCGGATCAAATCAGGAGCTAGCAAGCCGTGACTTTGGGAAATTTCTATCCTAGGTTGGGAGTTAGGCTGGTATCGGGTCACTGTAAATTTATGATAATGGTATTAGTCTAGCTGCCGCATTTTCGGGTTTTTCGGGGCGGATATCCATAGCTGAGATTGATTGTGGGCGATCGAGCAAACCGACGAAACCATTGAGAAATTGTTTCTATCTTTCGAGCCAGATATTAATCAAAATTCTAGCGTTCCTGAAACCTTTTTTGGTCATTATTGCGGGACGAGCCGACCGGAAGATAATCGCTTAATTCCCTCCATCGCCCCACTTTCTCCAAATTTATCGTTTTTTTCGCGGGCAATTTTCAAAGCTTGCTCGTAGGATTCGAGAGCTTTAGCAGATTGACCGAGACTTTCATAAATCTCGCCCATATTGTTGAGTAACCTTCCGATACTTGTCTTGTCACCGATTGCTTCCAACATCGGTATCGCTTGCTGAAAATAGATCAGCGCTTGAGTATCTTTACCCTGTTTGCGACAGGTAAGTGCCATGTTGTTGAGGAGGCGGCCCACGCCAGCCCTGTCTCCGATTTCCCGGCGAATTGCTAAAGCTTGGTGGTAAAATTCCATCGCTCTGTCAAAATCGCCGATGTTGTAGTAAACGCCGCCCATATTGTTGAGGGTACGGCCTAAATCTCGTCGATCGCTCTGTTGGGTGCGAATGACCCGCGCTTGCTGGTAAAATTCGATCGCCTTAGCATATTCTGCCTGTTCTGCGTACACGGCCGCAATGTTATGGAGTGCTTCTCCGATTTCAACTTCGTCGTTGACAGTTTTGGCAAGTTCCAACGCTTCTTCGTGCTGTTTCAGCGCTTCGGGAAATTTGTCGGAAATCCGGTTGATGAAACCCATGAGATTGAGGGTTTGAGCAAGGCGGCGCGCATCGCCTATTTCTCGGTGAATGACTAAAGCTTGTCGCAGAACTTCCAAAGCTTTCGACTTTGAACCCATTTCGCCATAAACTTCTCCTAGGCGGTTGAGGATTCTGCCGATTTCGGGTTTGTCGTTTTGTTGCTTGCGAATTGCCAAAACTTGTTCAAAAGTCTGGATTGCTTCGATAAACAAACCTTCGCGGTGCTGTTTTACTCCTGTTTCAAAGAGTGTGTCTGCTTGCGTGTTGGGTTCAGTTGCCTGGGCGCGATCGCTTTTTTGAACCAGCCTTGCATTTATAATAGGCGCAAAGGCCGCAGCGTCTGAGATTGCCAGCAGGCTGAGTGCGGGAGATAAAACAATACTTATAGCTGCGACATAGCTGAAGTTGTAAGAGCGGCGGTACACCGATCGAGTCCTCCTAGAGCCAAGTTATAACTATTAAGATAGAGCTTTTTGGCGTGTTCGTCCTAATTTTTTTCTCAGTCGCGCCACTGGCTCTACCAATTTCCAGAAATAATGCAACTCGCTTGCAAGCTGCAAAACCATACACAATCAGTCATTCCCAATTTTTTAATCAAACACCCCAAATTTCAAATCCCATAAATTAACTATTGTCTTGCCAGAGTGCCACTATCAGCGGCATATTGGTGAGATCCCGGATGACAGCCAAGTTTTCGATCGGCTTTGCAATTAGTTATTGGTTATTGGTTATTGGTTATCAGGAATTGGTTATTGGTTATTGGTTATTGGTTATTGGTTATTGGTTATTGGTTATTGGTTATTGGTTATTGGTTATTGGTTATTGGTTATTTGTTATTTGTTATTTGTTATTGGTTATTGGTTAACTGTTAACAGTCAACAGTCAACAGTCAACAGTCAACAGTTAACAGTCAACAGTCAACAGTCAACAGTCATTAGTCATTGGTCAACAGTCATTAGTCATTGGTCAATTGGAAGAAGGCAGGATGCAGGAGGAAGAAGCAAAAATAGATACAAAGCAGGCCTTTGAGCGATCGCCCTCATAGGTTTAGTTAGATGAATTTATTTAAAATAAAAAAATGCTTTTTACAAAGCCCCAGATGCTCCCTCTTTTTTTGGCTACACTGAAGACGAACTCAGCGAAAAATGAGTGCAAACAACAAAACTAGGATTGAGTTAAAATCCTAGATACCGTAAATGTATGTTTTAGAAAGCTATGCCAGGAACGAGACTTGAACTCGTGACACGTGGATTTTCAGTCCACTGCTCTACCAACTGAGCTATCCCGGCTTGTTTTTTCGCGCTTTACTATCCTAGCAGACACATACACAATTTAGCAAGCACTTTTCTCAACTAATTTTTAGCTCGCCCGGAACCGCCCGCCTGTAAGCTAAAAGCTGCAACCTAAAATCCAAAAATCGCAATGGCACAGCAACATCGGGCTAGCGGGGGCAACAGTCTGCTTGTCTTGGGGACAATTTGGCTGTTGGGGGCAATTAGCGATCGCCTCTGGTTTGCCTTCGATCGCTCTGTACCCGCGTGGGATCAGGCCGAATACCTCACGAGCACGCTGAATTACTGGCAGGCGCTGCAGCATCCTCAGTGGTTTTCGGGGGATTGGTGGACAAACTTCTGGCTGCTTTCGACAAAAATTCCACCCTTGACGTACATCTTAACGGTACCGTTTTTTAATGTTTTCGGTGCTGGGGGCGATCGGGCAACCCTCGTTCATTTACTATTTAGTGCAATTCTCCTCGCCTCAGTCTACAGTCTGGGCGTCAAATTATTCAACAGACAAGTCGGTTTGTGGGCCGCTGCAATTTGCGTTTTGTTACCGGGACTTTATCGGTTCCGCTTGCAATTTTTGCTAGACTATCCCCTAGCTGCTGCGATTACTTTGGCTTTTTATTGTCTGACAATGTGGAAAGAGGAAGGTTCGGCAGCGGATTTGGTAGCGGATGTAGCGGATAGAAGAAATCAGGAAAAGGGTAAAAAGTTTTACCTGAGTCGATTATCTTTCTTTTGGGCGATCGCCTTTGGAATTTCTCTCGGCTTGTCAATATTAGTTAAACACACTACAGTCTTATTTCTGTTTACCCCGATAGTCTGGTTAGCTGCGGGTGCTTTGCGGCAAAAAGCTTGGGGAAGATTAGGTCAATTAGCTGGTGCTTTGTTGCTGTCGGTGGCAGTGTTTGGGCCCTGGGCAAAAACCAATTGGCTGTTAATTTTGACCGGGGGAAAACGGGCAACGCTGGATTCTGCGATCGCCGAAGGAGATCCAGCCCTCAATACGATCGACGCTTGGATTTACTACATTCAGCACTTACCCGAACAGCTTTCTTGGCCTTTGTTACTGATTCCCTTAGTTGGATTGATACTTTATTGGCTCCGCAGGAAAAATAGTTCATCAATCTTTCACCTCAACTCCTGTCGGTGGCTGGCTATTTTTTGGGTAGGAGCTTATTTAATTAATTCTTTAAATATCAACAAAGACGACAGATATGTGATACCTTATTTGCCAGTATTATCTATTTTTTTAGCCTACTGTTTAACACTGTGGCCTCCGCGTTGGGGGCGACAAATTCGCTGGGGAACAATTGGTTTAGCAACTTTGACGATGCTGCTGCATATGTGGCCGGTGGGCGGTGCTTTTGGACATAGCTTAGTTCAACTTGTTAGCCCCGGTAATTCTAGTTATCCTTACTTGGGCAAAGAGTGGCCGCACCGAGAGGTAATTGCAGAAATTCTTGCTGCGGAACCTTATTTGCAATCTACTTTAGGTGTGTTGCCTTCCACGCCGGAAATTAATCAGCATAATTTGAATTATTACGGTGCTTTGGCGAATTTTCAGGTGTACGGGCGGCAGGTGGGAACTAATTTAAAAGAAGTGCCGCAAGATGTGCGATCGCTTTCTTGGTTTGTCACAAAAACAGGCCCGCAAGGTTCGATTCGGGAAAAATTTAAAAAAGCTCAAAATGCTGCGGTAGATACAATTGAAAAAGGGGAAGATTTTCAGTTAGAAAAAGCTTGGTTTTTGCCTGATAATACTAATCTAAATCTTTACCGCAAGCGACGGCAGCCTGTTGAAATACAGCCGTTGAATGAAGCGCGAGCGCAAGTACAATTAGAGCAAGTTACTGTTACGGGAAAAGCGATTCCCGGAGTCGCACTGCCGGTTACTTATATTTGGTCTGGGCCTTGGCAGCAGTTGCAGTCTGGTTTAGTGTTGGTAACGTGGAAACATCGGCTAGCTAGTGATATCCTAGAGTCGGGACAAGCTTTAAGGATTTTACACGATCGCGCGATCGCCCAAGGGACTTTACATCCGGGAATTCTGCAAGCAGATAAATTTGCAGTCGGGTTTCGAGTTGTCGATCGCACGGCGATGCTAACTCCTGCTAATATTGCACCGGGAAGTTACAACCTGCAAGCTACTTATCTGAACCGAAAAACCGGCGAAACTTATCCGCTCAAGGTGCCATCGGTAACAATTCAAATCGATGCAGAACCGATAAATATGCCTTCCCAAACCATTCCGGGGAACAAAAACGATCAAAAGTTGAAAATAGTCCAGACTCTTCCCGGTAACGAGGATAAGCCGGAGTTAGATTTGGTGACTCAATTGCGGGCGATGGCAGTTAATTTACCAAAAGGATTAACCAGTTTAGAACCCATATTCGAGCAGATTGGACGCATTAATCAGTACGATCCAACTCAAGATTATACAGTGCAAGCGGAACAAGCACTAGAATATAGGTTGAAGCAAGAACCTAACAATCTAGAATTCGCTTATGCTTTGGCATTTTCTCGGGTATTGCAGCAAAATGTCAAAACTGCGATCGCAGCCTTAGAAAAAGTTACCAAACTCGATTCTCAAAACCCTTATGCTTATGCTTATCTCGCCTTCGTCCAGCTCTACGGATGGCATCCCCAAGCCGCTCAAACAGCCTTAAAACCCGCTCTCGCCCTCAACCCCAACCTACCAGAAATTAGAGTTTTAAACGGTTTAGCCGCTCTAATGCAAGGCAATCTCATCCAAGCGTGGCAAGATTTGCAATTCTTAAAAAAGTTGAAAATTTAACAATTATTAGGAATACCAAAAACGTAGTTTCACGCGCTATTTATAAGCAGCAAAGTGCGGTGTACTTCGCCCGACTAACTTCCTTCTTCCTTCTTGCTAATGATATCAAATCCGGTAGCATTGGAATGATATATAGCCTTTCAAGCTCTCATATGAGGTACTGTCGGGAATAGGGAATAGACCAAACCGGCCAAACCGGCCAAACCGGCCAAACCGGGCATACCTCACTTTTTTGAGAAAGGCTATAGTGCGATAGTCCCCGCTCGCGAAGTCGATAGCGAGCGGGGACTATCGCACTATCAATGATTAAAATATATAATTCCGACGCTATCGGAAACGATATGACCAATAACCAATAACCAATAACCAACAACCAATAACCAACAACCAATAACTAACAACCAACAACCAATAACCAATAACCAATAACCAACAACCAATAACCAATAACCAATAACCAATAACCAATAACTTCCTCATGAATCAACTAAGAATTGTCTCTCTAATTCCCAGTGCCACCGAAATTGTAGCAGCTTTAGGATTAATCGATGCCATTGTCGGCCGTTCCCACGAATGCGACTATCCCGCAGAAATCCAGAATTTACCTGTTTGCACTCAGCCTAAATTCAATCCCGAAGGAACTAGCAGCGAAATTCACAACCGCGTCACAGAATTGTTGCAAAATGCGCTCAGCGTCTATAAAGTAGAAATAGATACTTTAGAAAAATTGCAGCCAACTCACATCATTACTCAAGCTCAATGTGAAGTCTGTGCTTGTTCTCTGACAGAGGTTGAACAAGCAGTAAGTACGCTGGTAAATAGCCAGCCGGAAATTATTTCTTTGCAGCCAAATTTGCTAGCAGAAATCTGGACGGATATTGGGCGAGTTGCTGCTGCTTTGGGTGTCGATGCTCAAAGTACGATCGCACTTTTGGAATCCCGCATCGATGTTATTATCTTAAAAACCGAAACATTAACCGTTAAACCCACAGTAGCCTGTATCGAATGGATTGAACCTTTGATGGCTGCGGGAAATTGGATTCCCGAATTAGTAGCAATGGCGGGAGGAAATTCGCTGTTTGGGGTTATAGGCGAACATTCCCCTTGGTTACAATGGGAATCCCTGGTTGAAGCTAATCCCGATGTGATTATTTTTATGCCTTGCGGCTTTGATTTAAATCGCACTCGCAGCGAAGCAATGCCGATGGCTCAATACACAGAATGGCAAGATTTGCAAGCAGTCAAAGCCGGGAAAGTTTACATAACTGACGGCAATTCTTACTTCAACCGGCCAGGGCCGAGATTGGTGGATTCCTTAGAAATTTTAGCAGAAATTATCCATCCCGAAATCTTCGATTTTGGCTATCGCGGTAAAGGTTGGCAGCCATTTTTGCCAGTGTCAGCAGCTAGCTAAAACTTTATCTATACCAATTCAGAATTGCCTGCCATAAAAATAAGGACACAACAATGTTGTATCCCTACAAAATACCTGTATTTCACCCGATATCAGTTAATTGCTGTAGGGAAACGGCAGTGCCGTTTCCGGGGTAATGCGTTCATTGTGTGCCATAAAAATAAGGACACAACATTGTTGTGTCCCTACAAAATACCTGTATTTCACCCGATATCAGTTAATTGCTGTAGATGCAAAAACCGCTAGTCTTACTTCGCATCAGCGGGGATCAAAACCTTGTCAATTACGTGAACAACGCCGTTGCTAGCTTTGATATCAGCTTTCACAACATTAGCGCCGCTGACGGTAACTTTGCCTGCGCTAACTGCTACTTTCAGCGAGGTGCCTTCAACACTTTTAACATCGCCGGATTTCAGGCTAGTAGATAAAACTGAACCAGGAACAACGTGGTAAGTTAAAATCTTAGTAAGTTTGGCTTTGTTGGCCGGTTTGAGCAAATCATCCAACGTTCCTTTTGGCAAAGCAGCAAAAGCCGCGTCTGTCGGTGCAAAAACAGTGAAAGGGCCTTTTCCTTTGAGAGTTGTCACCAAACCTGCTGCTCCCAAAGCCTTTGTCAATGTCTTGAATTGAGCGTCACCAGATGCAATAGCGACAATATCCTTAGTGGCGGCCATTGGTGTCGGTGCTGCGGCAGTTTTCACATTTCCTGCAACTTGTTGAGTTTGAGTTGCATTAGCAACAGTTGTATTAGAGTTGATGTGAGCCCAAGCCGGGAAAGCAATCAACGCGCTAGCGCCGATTACTCCTGCCAAACCTGTGAATTTTTGGCTCCAGCTAGGTACATTTTGATTTTTCATTGGGCTGAGATTTCCTTATGAGAATAAAAGAGTGAACATGAATACTTGTGTTAGCCAAATTACCACAAAAGATAGGGTTGAAAAGGCTAACGTATAGAGAAAATTTTCTGGGATTTTCGATCGCACCAAAACTCCCTTAATATAACGTAAACTTAGCGAAAAAGTGTCAAGTGCTAAATCGGTAACTCAAAACCTCAATCACCGAACCAGTTTGAGGTAAGTCAGCGGGTTTAATCGAAATCGTGTCATTATTCAATCGGCGCACCGGCGTACCATCCATCAGCGCCAAGAAGTCATCTAGCGGCACTAAATCGCACGCAGCAGCATCGGCGGCTTGGGTTTTGTAATGCGTGGGAATCACCATCTTTGGTTTGAGAATTTGTAAAGTTTGCTTTGCTTCCGCCGGAGTGTAAGATTTCGGCCCTCCGCCCACGGGAATCAGCACCAAATCCGGCCGCCCGATTAGGATTTGTTCTTCAATGCCGATCGCGCCAGCAACTCCACCCAAGTGTAAAATCTTAATACCGGCTTGCTGCCAGAGCCAAGCCACATTGATCCCAAATCGCCTGCCGCCCTCCCGGTCTTTTTCCGTGCGAATCCCTTGAATCCTCAGCCCGTTCGATCGATAAGCCCCAGGCTCGTACAAAAGGCCGGGATTGCCCGAAAATCCGTCCACCGCCCCTTCATCGAGCAATCTGCTGCTAATCAGAATCAAATCAGTGGGTACTTTGGGAGAGCGATAGCCAGCCGTACAGCCCAGGGGGCGAAAAGGATTCACCAGCACCCTCGCACCGCCACCGGCGAACAAAAAGCAAGTGTGGCCCAACCACTGAACCGATAAAGAATCAGCAGTTTGAGCTTGATAGCTTTCCCATCCAGATGGTAAACCAGTTGCTATAGCGGCTAGCAAACCCGTCTGTGCGTAACGTATTAATTGTCGCCGTTTCATCTTGTGGTTGCGGTTGTCGGGTGTTGGTCGTCTGTTGTTATACCACAAAACACAGTAAGTCGATTTTCGATTTGAGATTTTAGGTTTGAGATTTATATTGTGTGCGATCGCCCTGACAGCACTACAATATGGATCGCACGCGCGAACCGCAGCGATTTCTTCCTGCTTCCTCCTATCCCTTACATCCGTTACAAAAGAAGCGGACGTACTTGCTTCTTACAGTCTTTCTAAGAAATTTCGCAATAACTGCTTTCCCGAAGCAGTCAAAATACTTTCCGGGTGAAACTGCACCCCTTCAATGTGCGGATATTCCCGATGGCGCACGCCCATAATCGTGCCATCTTCAACCCAAGCCGTAATTTCCAAAACCTCTGGACAACTCTGCTTTTCAATTACCAAACTGTGATAACGAGTTGCAACCATCGGCGATTCCACTCCCACAAAAACTCCTACTCCTGCGTGTTCTACCTGAGAAGTTTTGCCGTGCATCAACACTGGTGCAGAAACAATTTTGCCGCCGAATACTTGACCGATACTTTGATGTCCGAGACACACGCCCAAAATTGGCATAGTCGGCCCCAATTCTTTGATTAATTCTAGAGAAATTCCCGCATCTTCCGGCCGCCCCGGCCCCGGAGAAATCACTACGGCTGCTGGCTGCAATTGTCGAATTTCTGCTAAGGAGATTTGGTCGTTGCGATAGACTTGAACTTCGCTGGCCACGGGCAAATCGGCACCTAGTTCTCCTAGATACTGTACCAAATTGTAGGTAAAACTGTCGTAGTTATCGATGACTATAATCACTGGTTAATTGGGATTTTTGGTTAGAGATTTTTGGTTGGAGATTGATATCAAATCCTGTTCGGTAGTCTAGGAAGAATCGAATCGCGAAGACGCTTGTAGTGCGTTAGAAAGGACGTACATCTTCTGATTTCTCTGACTTCGCGTTCGCGTGCCTCGCGGTTCATTCGATCTTACCACCTATTAGTTATCATTCTGATACAACCGGATTTGATATGACTGGCGGTTTGAATGCAATAGTTAGAAATTTTTAGAGATACAACCAAGATTTAAATAGCTGCAATATGTACGAATCAAACTCAAAACTTCAATTTGGTCATCCCAAACCTCAAATTTTTATCGCTCAATAAGTTATACCAGTTTCAAAAAAGAATGCAACTGCGGACAAATTTCAAAACATGATAGTCATAAGTCATTTCCCATTGAAAATCTTCAATGCGAAAATCGAAAATGGCGTTACTGACGGACGATCGCCATTTGAAGCACTTCCCACAACGGAGGAAGCAGGAGTGCAGCAGCAACAATTGCCGCAGCCATTGCCGATACCAGAACTGCTCCGGCCGCGCAGTCTTTGGCAATTTTGGCTAGTTCGTGGTAAGATTGCCCGACCGTTAAGTCTACCACCGATTCGATCGCCGTATTCAAAAGTTCCATTGCTAAAACTATACCAATGGTGACGCCGATCACAGATATTTCTACAGGTTTCAGTTGCAGATATAGCCCTAGTCCGATCGCCAAAGTGCCTATAAAAGTGTGAATCCGAAAATTTCGCTGAGTTTCAAAAGCATAACTCAGCCCACCCCAAGCGTATCTAAAACTCGTAGCTAAGCTTGATGCAATTTTCCAGGACAGTTCTCGCTTGTATTTCAAGGCTTTTTTCGGTTCGTTGTCTGTCACACTCGAAGAGTCTTGAGGCACGATCGCAATGTGTGCAATGTTTTTTGATGAAATAGAGGGTCGCTCTAGTGTCATAAATAACCAACTTTAAGTTACAGAGATGAATGAAAGCTAGACTTTTCAAATTTACTTAATCAAGTCTAGTTAACTTTCCTAAGTTTTTACTAAAGTTTTGGTGTAATTTCAGAAAGTTATGTTGGGCTTGATGTGATTGGTTAAGTAACCATCAACTTCAGCTATGCTGTTTGGATCTCAATATCGATCGCCCGCAGCAGTGTTTCTTGTCTGTCTAGCATTTGAGTCAGACTCTCCTCATCCGGGTGATCCCAGCCCAAAAGGTGCAGAAAACCGTGGGCTGCGAGCCAAGCTAATTCGGTTTTCAGCGGATGTCCTTGCTGCTGGGCTTGTCGCTGAGCCGTATCGATCGAGATTACGATATCACCCAAGTATAAGGGTTCAGAGGACTGCATTTCCTCTAGTTGAGGACAGTCTACCTCTAAAGCTGCAAAAGCTAGTACATCCGTCGGTCGATCGAGCTGGCGGTACTGGGCGTTGAGGGTTTGGATATCGGCATCGGCGGTTAAACGCAGGCTGACTTCGTAGCCTGGGGCGGATGGCACATCCGCCTCTTGGTTTTCCAGCCAAACGCTAAACCAATTTTCCCAAGTTTCGGTTGAAATTTCCCCGCTGGCTGCACTTTCAGGGAGGTTGGAACCGTCGGCGGACGATCGGGCTAGCCCATAACAGTCTTCGACGTTCACCTCAATTAGCATTTTCAGCATTTTTTGTCAAGCAATTTATTCAATTTTTGGGCAATTTCACATTGGGCAGGCTAATCGACTTTTTGCTTTTAGCTGGCAGATTACAGGAATCTGTAGAAGATTGCAACGGGTCGATCGCGCGATCGGACAAAAGGGCCCGCTATGGAACCCGCACAGGCGCGTGAGTGTGTGTATCGACGAGGTTTCCAGCGCCCGGTGTTCTAAGAATTGAAATAGCGATCGAGAAAAGCCAAACCGACGAGTACGCCCAAAAGTCCAGCCGCCGTCAAAGCAAAATGAAACAAAGAAGTCGCGCGCTTGCGAACCATATTCCGCATCGCCAGCTTGACATAACTCGGTGGAGGTGCATTGTTTGTCGGCGCTGTCGGAGTTTCGGCGGCGAGCTCTTCGGAGGCGGGAGTTGTGGAGGGAGGTTGACTCATAGCGGTTAGTTTAGAAGGTTAACAGAGGGGCTGCTGAAGACAGACTCGCCACGATGGTAACAAAAATGTAACGTTTTGTGTAGGATTTTTTAGGTCTCAGACGGCAGGAGGCTGGTTTCCCGCAACGCCAGAATCACCCCAAACAGCATCGGCTTCCGACAGCGCAGGCATTAACTGGGCCGTATAATCGAGAGTAATGTCATAGGCGGCGCGATCGTAAACTTCATTCAACAACGCCTGCAAATCCACAATTGGTTCCACATCGCCTCCGCGCAAAGGCAAAGGAAAACAAGGAATCGCATCCTGTAGATTAAAAACGTATAAATCCGCCCCAGGTCTTTGATTGCTCCGACTCACCAAAATCCGATAATGAGCTGCAATATCATTGTCCAAAACCGGGAGAGGTTCCCAACCCCGCAACAAATCAATCTCCACAAAATTAGTGCGACTTCCGAATATCTTATCCCGCTTTTCCTCATACATTTCGCGCCCTTTTCCCGGACGTTTATTAGCAGGTGAAAGAACTTCAATCACCGTCACAACTTCCTTAGTTGCCATATCTATCACCTCCAAATACCCTTCTCTCACCTCCTCAGACATCGCCAATCTTATTTTCAAAGGTTCAGTAGTTCGTGTAGCGACAGCCACATTCGATGTACTTGGATTTGGAGAAACGGGATTGCACAGGATAGAAACATCAGCAGGCATTCCGACTAACAGAGATTGTTCTCCCTTGAGTTCATAAATACGCTTTTCAATCGCCACTCGATATTTTGGCACCACTTGCGGAACCAAAGCATCTGCGATCGCCACTATCAACCGATTATGTACTTCTGGCCAAAAGTCAGGGCTTTCTAAATAAGGATTCATCCCCGGAAATGGATTAGGCATTGATTTAACTTTTGTTGATTTAACTACTTAGGACTTATGCAGGGGTAGCTTGAAACCTGGTTTTTGCTCAGAAGACACGTTACAGCCCGCAAAAACCGCAAAAAACCCGGTTTATGAAGATTTTGATGCGTCCAGCCACTGTTATCATCCCCTCAATCCCCTCTCCCGCAACAGAGAATCGGCCCAAACAGCATCGGGTTCCGACAGCGGGGGAACGGGTTCTGCGGTATAATCTATTCTAAAATCATAGGCGGCGCGATCGTACACCGTATTCAACAACGCCTGCAAATCTACAATTGGTTCCACATCGCCCGCGCGCAAAGGCAAGGGAAACTGAGGAATCATATCCGGTAAATTGAAAAGGTACAAATCTGCCATAGGGCGACAATCTCTCCGACTTACCAAAATTCGATAACTTGCCTCAATATCGTTACCAAAAACTGGCAGAGGTTGGTAACTTCGCAGCAAGTCAATCTCAACCAGATGAGTGCGACTACCAAACACCCTTTCTCGCTTTTGTTCATACATTTCTCGCCCTTTTCCAGGGCGCTTGTTGGCGGGTGACAGCACTTCAATCACTGTCACAACTTCCCTAGTTTCTGTATCTCGCACCTCTAGATAGGCTTCCCTAAATTCGACAGGTACTGGCACTCTTACTTTCAAAGCTGTTACAGGTGGTGCGGCAACTGCGATATTAGAAGAAGTAGGGTTTGTTTGAATTGGAGAGCGCTGCACGGTGACATCAGGAATCCCCACTAATAGGGAATTTTCCCCGCTAATCTCATAAACTCTTTTTTCAATATCAACGATATATCTTGGCAGCAACTGCGGCACTAATGATTCAAAAATGCTACTAATTAGCAAGTGATGTACTTGGGGCCAAAAGTCAGGACTTTCTAAATAGGGATTCATCCCCGGAAATGGATTAGGCATAGTAATATATTGTTGAAATTTTCCACATAATTAACCCCTTAAGCCTTTCTCCCGCAACAAACCATCAGCCCAAACTGTATCGGCTTCCGACAGCGGGGGAACGGGTTCTGCGGTATAATCTATTCTAAAATCATAGGCGGCGCGATCGTAAACCCCATTTAATAACGCTTGTAAATCTACAATTGGTTCCACATCGCCTCCGCGCAAAGGCAAAGGAAAAGCCGGAATTGCATCCGGTAGATTAAACAAATACAAATCAGCGACGGGGCGACAATCTCCCCGACTCACCAAAATCCGATAACTTCCCTCAATATCATTCCCAAAAACAGGCAAAGGTTGGTAACTTCGCAGCAAGTCAATTTCCACTAAGTGCGATCGACTTCCGAACACCTTATACCGTTTTTCCTCATACATCTCCCGCCCTTTGCCGCGCTTGTTCGTCGGCGAAAGCACTTCTATTACTGTAACTACTTTCTTAGTTTCCTGTTCTATTACCTGCAAATAACTTTCTCTAACTTCCACCGTTGTAGGCACTCTCACTCTCAAAGCAGTCACAGGCGGCGACATGACAGCAACATTTCCAGTGCTAGAAGTTGCTGGAATTGGCGATCGTTGCACGGCCACATCGGGAATACCGACCAATAAAGCATCTTCCCCGCTGATTTGATAAATTCTTTGTTCGATGTCCACTAAATACTTAGGCAGCAGTTGCGGAGTCAAAAAATCTGCGATCGCAACTATTAACCGATTGTGAACCGCCCGCCAAAAGTCAGGACTTTCTAAATAGGGATTCATCCCCGGAAATGGATTAGGCATAATCGTACCTCCCGTTGATTACTATCATTTTAGCAAACAGATTAGAAAAACGCAGACAATATCAAACTATCATCTGCGTTAATCCCCGTGCATCTGCGGTTAAAAAACTCCCCTAAAAATCGCCGTAACTGCTAATCGCCCT
Source organism: Tychonema sp. LEGE 06208 (assembly GCF_015207505.1). Taxonomy (GTDB): domain Bacteria; phylum Cyanobacteriota; class Cyanobacteriia; order Cyanobacteriales; family Microcoleaceae; genus Microcoleus. The sequence continues at coordinate 56,249 of NZ_JADEWT010000001.1, read as the reverse complement.
CTGCAACCTCCCAATAACTTCATCAACCGAAATCGCCCCCAACTCCCCAGAAGCACGAGTCCGAATATTCAAACTATTCGACTCAACCTCCTTCGCACCCACAACACTCATCACCGGAATTTTATCCTTCTCAGCATTGCGAATCAACTTGCCCAAACGCTCGCTATTCTCATCAGCTTCAGCCCGAATATTTAGCGCCTGCATCTTCGCCGCAACTTCCTTCGCAAACGGCAAAAACTCCGCGCTCACAGGCAACAACCGCACCTGAACCGGCGCTAACCACAGCGGAAAATCCCCCGCGTACTGTTCGATCAAAATCCCGATCAAGCGCTCCAAAGAACCGAAAGGAGCGCGGTGAATCATCACCGGACGCTGGCGAGTGCCGTCTTCAGCAACGTATTGCAAATCAAAACGTTCTGGCAAATTGTAATCTACCTGAACAGTTCCTAATTGCCATTCTCTATCCAACACATCTTGGAAAATGAAATCGAGTTTCGGGCCGTAAAAAGCCGCTTCCCCAATTCCCTCAAAATAATTCATTCCCAAAGTTTCCACCGCGCGGCGGATTGCACCTTGCGCCTTTTCCCAAGCTTCATCGGAACCGATATATTTCTCTGGGTTTTCTGGATCGCGGAAACTCAAACGCGCCTTAAAATTCTTCAGTTGCAAACTCTTGAACACTGACAGAATCAAATCCACCACGCTCAAAAATTCAGCATCCAACTGTTCCGGCGTTACAAATAAGTGGGAATCATCCACAGTAAAGCCGCGTACCCTGGTTAAACCGCCCAATTCTCCCGATTGTTCGTAGCGGTAAACTGTGCCGAATTCGGCTAAGCGCATCGGCAATTCGCGATAGGAACGCAGTTCGCTTTTGTAAATTTGAATGTGAAAAGGGCAGTTCATAGGTTTCATGACAAAACCCTGTTCGTTGGCTGCCGCTTCTGCATCTTCAGCCATCAGCGGAAACATATCTTCTTTGTATTTCTGCCAATGTCCAGAAATTTTGAACAAATCGACTCTGGCGATGTGGGGTGTCACAACTTGCAAGTAGCCGCGCTTGATTTGTTCTTGTTTCAAGTAATCTTCTAGAATACTTCTCAAAATAGTGCCTTTGGGTGTCCACAAAGGCAAACCGGGGCCTACCGCATCGGCAAAAATAAATAAGCCTAATTCTTTGCCTAATTTGCGGTGATCTCGTCTTAGGGCTTCTTCTTTGCGGTGCTTGTAAGCTTCTAGCTGTTCGGGTGTTTCCCAAGCTGTGCCGTAAATGCGCTGCAACTGAGCTTTGGTTTCGTCGCCGCGCCAGTATGCTCCGGCGAGACTTTCTAGCTCGATCGCCCTTCCGTTGATTTCACTGGTATTATCCAAATGGGGCCCAGCGCACAAATCCCACCATTCGTCACCCAAATGGTAAAGAGTAATCGGTTCGATCAAACCATCCAAAATTTCTAATTTGTAAGGTTCATTAATCTCCTTAATTCTGCGTTCTGCTTCCTCGCGGCTGACTTCTTCCCGAGTTACAGGCAATTTGCGGTTGATGATTTTGATCATTTCTTTTTTAATTGCCTTGAGATCCTTTTCGGTAAAAGGTTCCGGGCTGTCAAAATCGTAATAGAAACCGTTTTCAATCCAAGGGCCGATTGTTACTTGAGCCTTGGGAAATAACTTCTGTACCGCCATCGCCATAACGTGAGATGTGGTGTGGCGAATTTTTTTTAGTTGCTCCGACTCGCTGGTGCGGGGCAACTGAATTTTAACGGACTCTTCTGGAGCGTTCATGGATTCTGAGCTAGACATCGGCTGAATTTAGCAATTAATGAGAGTTGTAGTTGCTTCTATCTTACTCAGATTGGGACAGCAAGCGCTGACTTCCGGCTGAGGCTATTGGTGTCAACTTCAGGCTAGAACACTTCAAAAATCTCGCTTTTAGCTGAGTCTAGATCCCCCTAAATCCCCCTTAAGAAGGGGGACTTTGATCGTCGTTTCCGGTTCCCCCCTTAAGAAGGGGGGCTAGGGGGGATCTGCGGCCTAATCGTCAGACAGCATACCTGTACTACGTTTGACGTAAGTTGATACCTGTGGACTTTCTTAATTTTGAAACTGTTGCTTTTGTTGTTTTCTGTATAACAGAGCCTTCAGCTATATACACGCTGTCTGAGCCAATATTTCCCATAATTTTGGGATTTTGACTCAAAAATTGCTCCTGGCACGGTTAAGTTTATTCACCAAAAAACGAGAGGGAAGCCCCGGGCTAACGACATGGGGAGGAACTCGGTAGCGGTTTCAACCGCCTTCAACATTTATTTACGCAACTCATTGAAAGGTTTTGTTATGATGAGGTTGTAAGTAAAAAAACCATCTACGTGTTGAAACATTCTAGTATCGGAGAAATCCCGGCACAGTGAGCCACCACACTCCTTAAGGAGTAGTAAGCCTGTTTAACTGACAAGTAACGGCAGAATGTGAAGCGTACCTATCTGGCGAAAGTGATGGATTATGAAAGCAAACAATTCAAAAGTAAGCGCAATTGCAATACCTTTTATACTGGTAGTTGTTTTGAGCGTCTAGAGGTGCTTTGATAACGCCTTTGAGAGTTTTCGGATTCATTCAAGAATCCCCCTGATTCATCAGTGGGGAGTATCAAGCCCACCTGCTAGTTTTTTTAAATCCTTGAATTATTGTTAATAATATGTTACTGATTGTAAAGCACGTTTAAGGTTAGAATAAGTAGATAACCCAATTTTTATTCATGCTTAATTCCAATTTGCCGGAATCAGAGTTGCTCAAATCCCTACTGGAACCGCTGTTAGAGGATTTTAAATACTGGTTCGAGCGATCGACCACTCTCTTAGAAACTGAGGAAATTCCCTTTCTGAGCGGCGAGGATCAATCCGACTTGCTGGCGCGAGTCAAACAGGCTCAGCAAGAAGTAGGCGCCGCTAGAGCTCTATTTCAAGCAACCGGAGGTCAAGTTGCAATTGAAACCGCAGCACTGATGCCGTGGCACAGACTGCTCGCCGAATGCTGGCAAGTATCGGCTCGCTTTCGTTCGTCGCAGTCAGCTCCCCGTGAAAAATAAGGAAGCGAGTTCAAGTTAAACTTGTTGTTAAATCCCAAACAAGAGGAAATGTCGCGGCCGATTTGAAAAGTTCCAACAGATTTCCAGTTAATAAGTTATTACTTGCTGAAACACGTTTGTAAACTGCTGTGCGGCTGTTTAGCCGGGAGGAAAATATCATGTTACACCTGCTTTATATTTTAGCTTTCACTGTTCTGGCCTTTCTGGCAGTCGGTAACTTAATCCGCAGTCTTGTCACGGTAGGTATGGAGTCCCAGCGCCCCCAACAATTCAGGGCAAATCATGGCTCCGCATCCTATCCTCGCTCTCAAGCTGTACCCCATCCAGAACTGTTAGACGAATACGGAAACGTTGTCAACGAGCCGCTGTTAGTGATGCGTTCGCTGACTGTCCAAGATGCCCGCGAACAATTAGATGCTCTCTACAAATCATCTCCCGGCGGCAGCGACGAAGGGGGCGAACGACGCTAATTTAATCGCAGTCGCAGCATTTATACTCAGAGTCGCTGGTACTGAAAAAAATAATTGGCCGTTAGTTTCTCGCTAACGGCCAATTTGTAGCGACTTTTGAGAGATACTGGAAAAATATCGATCTCAACTTACGGTCGATCCCTTTCCAGTTTTGTCAACGGCAAAAATGCACGTTTAAAGCTAGATGATCGTCCCTATTTCGCTACTGGCAGAACTTCTGCAAGCTTTGCCCCCACTGCGGGCACAAATTTATTTCAAATCTTCCATGACAGCGCTGTCTCACGCGATGGAAGACTTGGTTTTGACTGGCTCCGACGACGAACCGCTAGTGATTGCTAGTTTTCAGCGAGAACGCTTCTACCTGCAGGAAGCTCACCGCTATCGGCGAATTGCCGCTCTATCTTCTCAGGTATACGTGCTAGCAGCACCGGAAACTGAGTTTAAAAATTCCTCGGAACATTACGAAACTGTGGCGTTTGCACCGGAGGACACATTAAGTCAAGAGTGGCACTTAGTAGTGCTGGGACAACACTACTCAACTTGTCTGATTTGTCAAGAAAAAATTGTGCCGATCGAGAATCAGGACGATCGCGGCCCGCTGTTGATGGATCAAGGTCGCAGATTTGAGGGAGTTTGGACGTTCGACAGGGAGGTAAGCTGCAAAGCTGCCGAATTGTTGCTCGATCGCATTGTCAAATATCGCCCGGAATTGGCCGAAAAGATCGATCGAGCGCGTACAACTTACAAGCTGGGAAAAAACACCAAAAAAAACAGGAAATCCGCGACTTCCCAAGCCACCAAACCAGAAAAAAGCGCGCCAAAAAACTCAAGAGTTCCCAATCCCAAATTGAGCGACGCTTTTACCAAACGCTTAGTAACCTATTTGCAATCAGGCCAGCACAAACTGCTGAAAGCATACAGCGCGATCGCCGCCCAGGAACGCAAAGAACGCCTCATAAACTTAATTACAACGGCAATGCGGCAGTCTCTCAACCCGCAAGAAATCGTCGAAGTCGCAGTGCAAGAACTGGGAACAGCTTTGTCAGCCAGCCGCTGTTTGATTTATCGCTGCAAAGCCGCAGATGTGTCGGTCAAAATCGATCGCGAGTTTTTGCGCCTGGGTGCTAGTTCTCTATTAAATCAGACTTGGCCGCTACAGGAAAATCCAATATGGAGCGACGCGGTAGCGCGGCAAGAGCGAGTTTACATCCAAGACACAGCAGAACACCCGCTGATTCTCAATACAAAATATTTGGGCAAAATTGTCAAAAATTGGCAGATAGTCTCTTGGTTGATGGTGCCGGTGCTTTATCATGGGCGGGTTTTGGGCATGGTGGAAATGCACCAGTGCCGATCGACTTCGCCTTGGGAAGAAGACGAAATTGCTTTAGTAGAGGCGATCGCCACCCAGCTCGGAGCAGCCTTAATTCAAGCAGAAACCTACGCTAATTTAGAAGAACTCAACCAACAATTAGAAGCATTAGACCGCACTCGCAGCAATCTCATAGCCATCACCGGACACGAACTCCGCACTCCGCTATCGACGATTCAAGTATGTCTGGAAAGTTTGAACTCCGAGCCAGATATGCCCCAAGAATTGCGAACAATCATGTTAGAAACAGCCCTCGGAGATGCCGATCGAATGCGTAAACTTGTCCAAGATTTTTTAACTCTTTCTAACCTAGAAAGCGGACAAGTTAAATGGAATGTAGAATCGCTGACGCTGCAAGAATGTGTGGACTTGGCCCTCAGCAGCGTGCGATCGCGCGGCGGACTCGATCGACAGTTACCGGAAATTATCACCGAAGTATCCGCAGAATTGCCATTAGTCCAAGCAGACGGCGAGTGGTTAGTGGAGGTGCTGTCCAAACTCCTAGACAACGCCTGTAAATTCACCACAGCGAAGGGAAGCGTCACCATCAGAGCCAAATGCAACGGTTCTGCGATGGTGGAAGTGCTGGTCGCCGATACGGGGCGGGGAATCGAGGCTAATAGTTTGAAAGTAGTGTTCGATCGATTTTATCAAGAAGAAGGAGCATTGCGGCGCAGCGCCGGCGGTACCGGTTTGGGATTGGCAATTTGCAAGCAGATTGTCGCCGGCTGGGGCGGTAAAATTTGGGCAGATTCCCCAGGAAAAGACCGAGGAAGCGAATTTCACTTTACTATTCCAATTGTTTAGAATCAATTGACAAATTTTCGCCGCTCGATAGACCATAATAAAAAAGGTTTGAGCATTTTTGTGATGCGTAATTCAACGATAATAACTGATGATATCAATTCCGATTGCACTCCTGGTGATGTTAACTGTTAACTGTTAACTGTTAACAGTCAACAGTCAACAGTGAATTTACTATTCCGATGAAGAGAGGATTTGATATGACTAATGACCAATGACCAATGACCAATGACTAATGACCAATGACTACTGACCAATGACTACTGACTACTGACTACTGACTACTGACTACTGACTACTGACTACTGACTACTGACTACTGACTACTGACTACTGACTAATGACCAATGACTCCCCTACATCGGAATACCAATCGTAAACTCTGTCCCCGATTCTAGCGAAGACAAACATTCCAAAGTTCCCCCATGTTTTTCAGTCACTATCTGATAGCAAATAGACAGTCCCAATCCCGTACCTTTACCTTCTACTTTCGTTGTAAAAAACGGCGTAAACAATTTTTTTCTTACAGCTTCCGGCATTCCCAGCCCGTTGTCAGCAATCCGAATCACAATCTTGTCAATTATTTCCGGTTCTTTCTCGCAAACTACCGCCGTAGAAATTAGAATTGTATTCGGATTTTCTTCAATTTCAGCGTAAGTTTTTCCCGCGTTAGCTTCTTCAAAAGCATCGATCGCATTAGCAATCAAATTCATAAATACTTGATTGAGTTGTCCGGGATGGCATTCTAATTTTGGTAAATCACCGTAATGTTTAATAACTTTAATAGCCGGCCTGTTGTTTTTCGCCTTGAGCCGGTGAGACAAAATCATTAAAGTAGTTTCCAGGCCTTCGTGGATATCAACTGCTCTTTTGTGCAGAGTGTCGGTGCGGGAATAGTTGCGTAGAGATTGCATAATGTCGCGGATGCGATCGATTCCCATCTTCATTGACTCCGCAGTTTTGGGCAAATCAGCTAATAAATACTCTAGCTCTATCGATTCAATTTCCTGTTCAATTTCTGTTCCCGGTTCGGGAAATTTTTCTTGATAAAGATTCACCAAATTAATTAAATCAGCAATATATTCTTGGACGTAGTGCAAGTTCCCAGAAATAAAGCCAATAGGATTGTTCACTTCGTGAGCAACTCCAGCAACCAGTTGTCCGAGTTGCGAGATTTTTTCAGTTTGAACTAATTGCGCCTGAGTTTTTTGCAGTTCCATCAATATGTTTTCTAAATTTTCAGCTTTCTCTCTCAGTTGAGTTTCTGATGTTTGCAAAGCTTGTTCCGCTTGCTTGCGGTGACTGATATCGCGACCAATTGACAAAGCATGGGGTTTCCCTTTGTATTCAAAAAACTTGGCTCTTATCTCAAGATCGAATTCTGTACCGTCTTTTCGCAGCACCACAGTTTGACAATAAAATTCTTGGCGCGAGATGATGGTTGCGATAAACTCATCGAACAGATGTACGTAATTTGGGTGCTGGACATCGAGGGGACTCAAGCTCAAAAATTCCTCCCCAGAATAACCGTACATTTCGCACGCTATCGGGTTTACTGCCGCAAATTTTCCGGTTTCCAAATCTACTAAGGTAAGTCCGTCTGCTACACTCTCAAAAATACTGCGGTACTCTTCTTCTTTTTGGGCGAGTTCGACTTGGGATTGTTGTAAATTTTCTAGGGATTCAGCTAATTGGCGGGATTGATTTTGTTCGCTAGCGTACAAGCGCGCATTTGCAATGGCAATTGCTGCTTGTGCGGTCAACATTTCCAAAAGTTTTAACCCTTCTTGGGTGAAGGCTCCGGGCACGAAGTTATTTTCTAAATAAACTATACCGATCGACTTTCCTTGATAGACTATTGGCGCGCACAAAACCGACTTTGGTTGATAATTTTGAATGTAGGTATCAAAGTGGTAAAGTGTTTCTTTAGCTGCATCGATTAGCACCAGCGGTTCCTGAGTTCTAGCGACGTAATTAATGAGGGAAATAGGAACTTGGCAGTTGTTTTGGATTTGGTGCAATTCTTCAAATATTGCATAATCGGGCCGATCGCTATCCGACACTTCAACAAACAAGTACCCGTCTCGTTCTAAAAGAATGCAGCCGGTTTGGGCTCCCGCATTTTCTAAAATAATATGCAGCAGTTTTTTTAACAATTTTTCTAAGACAATTTCGCTAGAAATAGCCTGGGAGGCTTTAATTACTGTTTTTAAGTCAAAAATATTGACATCAGCGGCTGTACTTGCAGTTCTAGTTATCGTTGTCGGAGCATCGCTGATTTTGTTAAACCAATCGAGATAAAATTTTTCTAGTCGATCGACTTTGGCAGTTGCACCCCACTCTAGATAGCAAAAGCGAGCGTCATTGAGATATATTTTAGCGAGATTGTAACGATTTTCTGCTAGATAAAATCGGGAAGCTAATTCATTGGCGAGGGCAGCATTTTGGACGAAGCCATGTTTGAGCGCGGAGGCGATCGCGCGATCGTAATGTTGTGCTGCTGTGTAGCTGTCTCCTGACAACCTCGCGATTTCTGCCTGAATTAATGAATATTTGTGCAGGTAATTTGCAGGGGAATGCTCTGCAAAATCTCGAAATTGGTCTCGACTAATCTTGAGCTGTTTTCGGTAGAGCTTGGACTCGATATCGTTGGCTGTTGTGCAAGCAGCAGCTAGGGCGATCGCGTGATGGAAGCAAAAAACGGGATTGACAAAATGTCCTGCGCCACCTTTCAAAAATTCTGCACCTGCGAGGGCATATTCTAATGCCCGATCGACCTCACCAAACCAATTAGCTAGGGTGAGTTTGTAAAGATAAATTACAAAAGCAGTGGTAAGATCGGCAGAGGAATTAGCGAATGCTAAAAGCTGCTGTTCGTCGATGAAGGTTTCCGGTTCTGGGGCGGTTGCTGCTGGGGTGGTGAGTTGGGCGATCGCATTTTTGGTCAGCAAGTGATAAGCTAACATATTGCGATCGACCTTTGAGAGCACGGGAATAAATTTATCAGCAATTTCCGTAGATTTAGTCAAAGATTCGTTGCCAAAAAAGCCGATCCAAAGATAATTAACCGAAGCGTATCCCGACCACTGATAAGCACCTGTTTCTAAACCGCTACTGAAAGCTTTTAGTATAAAAGGCTTGCACTCATCAATATATTTCATGTAATGTAAAGTTAAAGCCCCCCACATATGGAAAATACCAGCACCTAACTCTTTATTATCCCAGCGTTCGTAGAGGTTGAGTGAGAGTTTTCCGGCGCTGCTACCAGCCTTAATTTCGCGATATTTGTTGACCAAAGTAAAGGCGTACAAAGTGTAAGCAAAGGCGGAAAATTGGGAATTTCCGTACAGTATGCTCGTTTGCACAAACTTCATCGCGCAGAGATATTGAGCGTTGGGACTGGTAAAATAGGCGATCGGGAAAAGTTCTTTCAAAATCCGGTGAGCTGCCAGTTTTAGCGGATCGGTAAGTTCTGGTAAATATGCCAATCGATCGATCGAGCCGCCAATCATCCTCTTCGTCTCGGCTAATTCACTGGCTAGAAAATCATCATCCGGGTACGGCTCAATATCAATCCCCAAAGAATTTAAGGCTTCAATCCCTAACTGATAAGCAGCAGATAAATCATTCTTCATCCGCAGACAAATTATTTTTAATTCTGCGATCGAACACCGTTCCAACAAAGTCTGAGATTGGGGTAAAATCCTGTCAAAAATAGCTAAAGCTGCATCATTTTTGCCATTCAAATATTCCGCTTCACCCAGTTCTAAATGTAGCCTCAAACTCAAGGCATAATTATCTTGCCAACTTGACACCGGCAAACAGTCGCACCCAGCTTGAAAAAAAGTAAGTGCATCTTCAAAAGCCGAAGCAGCTTTGGCAGTTTTCCCTGCTTGTAAATTTAATGCTGCTAATTCATAAAGTTCTTCAACATCCACAATCAACCCGCGAGCCAAGTTCAAATGATTGACAATATAAAAAATCTGTTTTTGGCGTTGGGCTTCATTGCTTAAGGTTAACAACAAACGTCCCAGCTTCCAGTGCACCGATTGTTTTTGCGAATCAGAAATCATCACGTAGGCGGCTTGTTGAACCCGATCGTGTAAAAATTTATAGCGCGCTTTGTCGGCTATTTTTTCCAAATTATTTAATTCCTGCTGCTCAAATACTTGCGGTAATCGATAGCCACAACCTAGAGGCAAAATCAACCCTACTTCCAATGCTTCCCATAAATCTTGTGCTGTTTGAGTCAAAGATTGTTCGCTCAATACTGACAATATATCTAAACTAAATTCATTGTCTGTACAAGCTGCCAACTGTAAAATTCTCTGAGTTGGATCTGACAAATTTTGAATTTTTTTAATCATTAAGTTGACTACATTTTCCGAAATATTTTGCTCTTTAATTTTTTGAATATCCCACTCCCATTCGCCGCAGATTGCGTTAAACACTAGCAGTTTTTCATAATACAATGATTTCAATAGTTGCTTGACGAAAAATGGGTTGCCATTAGTTTTTGCTAGCAGTAATTTGGCAAAATCGGCGGCTTGTTTGCCGTCGCATTTTAAGGTTTCCGAAACCAATCGGTTTACATCGTAAATTGCTAAGGGTTGCAGCCGAATCTTGGTCGTCGGAATTCCTGTTTCCCCAATTACTTCAGTAGCCAGCATAAACGGATGCGTCGGGCTTACTTCATTATCTCGATAAGCAAGAATCAGCAGAAAGTAAGGGTTTTTACCAAAGGTATTTTTTTGGTATAAATTGATTGTTCCAGCATCCATCCACTGACAGTCATCGAGAAACATTACTAAGGGATGTTCCGCAGTGGCAATTGCTTGAAATAACTGCTGAATCACTCGGTAGAAGCGGTTTTGAGATTCAACTAAACCAAGTTTTGGTACGTCTGGCTGCTCGCCCAAAATTAGTTGTAATTCCGGGACGGCATCGATCGCAACTCTGGCATTTTTTTGCAAAGCGTTGAGTAAATGTTTTCGCCATTCTGCTAGCTGAGTTGGGGTTTCCATCAAAATTTGCTTGACTAAGTTACGCATAGCTTGAGTGAGACAAGCATAGGGAATATTTCGCTTGAATTGGTCAAATTTACTAGAGGTAAAGTAGGCGCGCTGCCGCGTTAAATTCGGGATAATTTCATGGACTAATGCAGATTTGCCGATGCCGGAGTAGCCGCTTACTATGACAATTTCACTGCGGCCGTTGCTGACGCGACTGTACACTTGTAATAGTTGTGCTATTTGCGTTTCTCGTCCGTAGAGTTTCTGAGGAATTGACAACTGACTGAGGGTATCGACTTGTCCGGGAATAAAGTTAACAATTGTCCCTAACTTCTCGATTTGATTTTGGCAGCGTTCTAAATCTGCTAACAATCCTGTAGCTGTTTGATACCTGTCTTCAGCATTTTTTGCCATGAGTTTTGCCACAATTTGGGTCAAAACCGGGGGAATTTGTGGGTTGAATTGTTGTATGGGAAGGGGTTGTTTGGCAATGTGACAGTGTACAATTTCTAATGTATCGGTACTGGTAAATGGTAATTGTCCTGTCAGCAGTTCGTAAAAGGTGACACCTAGAGAGTAGAAATCGCTGCGGTAGTCTAGAGGGCGGTTCATCCGCCCTGTTTGTTCTGGCGACATATAGGCCAGGGTTCCTTCTAGGCGATCGGGATTTTTTAAGTCTGTTTGTTCTTTTCTTAACCACGAAGCGATGCTAAAATCAGCAACTTTTATTTGCTTGGTGTGGGGATTGATGATAATGTTCTCAGGTTTAATGTCTTTGTGAATGACTTGATTTTCATGCAGAAATATCAAAGCTTTGGTGATGGGCACGACTGTGTTAAAAAAATCGACAAGGGATAATTGGTAATTGGTGGCACTCGCTGGTGGACTATTTGTTTGTCCTGCGGCACATTTTAGCCGATCGCCTAGGGTGTTTATCCATTGTTTGAGGGAGATTCCTCCAATATCTTCTAATACTAATACTAAGTAATTTTGATGCGTTTCGAGTCGAAAAATTTTGATGACATACTGAGAATCGAGATGTTTGGCGATATGATATTCGTGTTTGAACCTGGCAATCTGTTCGAGGGTAGGATAGTCAATTTTTAAAATCTTGAGAATGACTAACTGTTTCTCGGCTGTCGATACTGCTCGGTAAATAACTGTGTTAGTTCCTTGGTGAATGAGTTCTTGTAAGTTGTAACCCGAAATTTCCGAAGCTGGTAGCATAGTCGATCCTTCCCAGTTTATAATTAAGTTCTTATTCTAGAATTTGACATCTCGATCCAAGATGAACGGCGGGCGATCGCCTGGCCGCAAACAAGCAGGTTTGAAAGATATATCGATCGCCAAATTTAAAAATTACTTACGTATTTACAGGTATTTTTTTATATTCCCGGACGTAAAACCAACCGATTTCTACGAAAAATAGTCGATAATTCCGAGAGATACTTGACGCAGAAACCGGGTTTTTGACCCCGCGTGCGTCTGGGATTGTTTAAATAGACTTCTCCAAGAATGGTTGTAAATCAGGCTCTTCGAGGCTGTTCTTTAAATGCTGTTCTGGAGATTTCTAATAAATCGAGCGATCGGGAAATTGCCGCTCTGGATTTTTCATTGTTGTTGTGTAAGTGTTGCAGGCTTTACATTAAATCTTACAACATCGCGCCGATCGCTGTAAATTAAGTTTATTAAAAATTAATAATAAAAGCCCTAGGGTAAATAAATAGATTGTGATTGCGAGGAAAAGGAAAGCAATCGCAGAAAGATTGTGTTTTTATCGAAGTCGAGCGGGACTGCTTTACCTGCATAAAAAATCAGGTTGATAGGTGGTTGTAAGCTGGAGAATTTACTGAGATGTAAACTGTCGTTTTTTAGTGACGGCTGCGGAAATTACTTATATCAAAACTCTTTTTGTAGGATGCGGCGGCAAAGATTGAGCAGATTTGCTTAAAAACTGGGTTTCTCAGTTTTAGGTGCGTAGGTGTCGATCGACTAACTCGATCGATCGCCCGATGCAGCTTAACACAAAAAAGTTTTCAGCGCCGAACCAGCCTCCTCCTCTAGCCTTCTCACCCTCAACCCTCACCCTATGAAATACACCTTTCAGGTGATGCCGCAGGCGCGGTGTCTATGTTTAGGATCGAAAGTATAGAAGCAGATTCAGGACGCGCTGGCTTTGTTAAACCCGGTGTTTAGGCAAAATTTCGGGTGTAGCCCTAGCGATGCTGGCGAGAATGAAGTTGGAAGGCGCACAAATCTTGATATCGCGTTTGTTCGATCAACCACAATAAAATGCGATCGCGCGTGGGGAATTGCGGGCGTACTACAAACCGTTTTTGTTGCGGTAATCTACCAGACATGATGTGATATCAATTCCGGTTCCACTCCTCATGATGTTAACTGTTAACTGTAAACAGTCAACAGTCAACAGTGAATTTACTATTCCGATGAAGAGAGGATTTGATATGAGATGCTAAAAGTCGATCGAATCGGTTGAGACACTGCCATCGCCAGTATTGATTCGCCAAAACTTGAGGATGCAAATGTTTCGCCCGGAAAAACTTTTTTACAAACAGAATAGTCAAACCTAAAGGTTACGAAATTTATTATGTCACTTAAAACTCGGATGAATTCTACCGAAGCTATCGCCAACCACCCGCAACTGCAATTAGGTTCTCAAGGTAAAGCCGTGTTGGAACTAGAACAACTGCTAACCAAGCTGCGCGTTTACCGGCAGCCTGCGAAAGGAATTTTTGACAAAGCAGTGGAATTTGCTGTGAAACTGTATCAGTTTCGGGTTTTCTTGCCGCCGGACGGTATTGTCGGGCCGCTTACTTGGCAGGCCCTTGATACTCAATCTCCGGTTAATATGCCGGTACTCAGATTCGGCAGTTCTGGGGAAGCAGTCGCTACTGTTCAGGAAGTTTTGAGGCTTTCCCAGCACTACAGTGGTGAAATTGACGGCCAATTTTCTACTTTGACAGAGAACGCTGTTCGCGCATTTCAAAAAAGCTTTGGGATTGAGGCCGACGGGGTTGTCAACCGAGAAACTTGGACTGCTTTGAGTCAAATTCCGCGCGGTTATGACCCTCATTGGTTCTTGACTTAGGCTTGGTGCAGTAAATGGTGCGATCGCCCGCACAGAGAAAACTGGGGGAATATGCGATGCTTTGGGTGCGCTACAAACACCCGAAGCATTGCATTTTTATTGAGCTATTATTTGGGGGATTTGTATTTGATAATTATGTTTTCTAAGTTTGGCAAAAATTACTAATTATCAATTATCAAATACTAATTAGCAATTATCAGAAAAGATCGATCGCCCAAAAACTGTTAACTTTCCTTACAATTTTGAGAACAGCGCGCAGTCTGGATGATAGGATGCCGTAAAATCCTTTGGATATATCTATGGCAGAAGAACTGACTGGACAACCCCCAATCTTCGGCGGCAGCACCGGCGGCTTGCTGACCAAGGCGCTAGTTGAAGAGAAGTATGCTATCACTTGGACTAGCCCCAAGGAGCAGGTGTTTGAAATGCCTACAGGTGGCGCTGCGATTATGCGTCAAGGCGACAACTTGCTGTATCTGCCCCGGAAGGAGCAGTGCATCGCTTTGGGCGGCCAGCAACTGCGGGCGAAATTCAAAATCTCGAACTACAAAATCTACCGCGTATTTCCCGACGGTTCTAATGAGTACCTGCATCCCAAGGATGGCGTGTTCCCCGAGAAGGTGAACGAAGGTCGTCCCTACGTCGGTAAGATTGACCGCAATATCGGCAGCAACCCTAATCCGATTAAGGTGAAGTTCACCGGTAAGAAAACCTACGAAGTTTAGGTTTTGAGCCAATCGCTGAGCTTGAAAAGGTAATAAGGCCCCAAAAGCTCAGTTAAGACCGATCGCCCGCAGGCCCCCCAAACAAAAAGGAGAAGAGTATTCTCTTTCCTCCCCATTTTTTTTGGTAATTGAGGGCGATAGAGACTGGAGAGTCTCAGTTTTGCTTTGTAGTGCTGTCCTCGATCGCTTGGTTCTACAAGCAAGCGGGGACAGCATTATAATAAAAAAAGGCTTTTTCCCAATGCAGGAGATGCTCCCATCGAGACTCCGATCGAAGCAATATTTTTTAATAACTTTAGGGTTGATCTGACAGCAACGGGCCGCGCCCAACTGCTGCTAACTTCAAATATAATTAAAACTTAATCATTAATTAAAAATGAATGTCGCAATCAGGCGAGCAACACCAAGTGATATCGATATTTGCGCTCGCATTAATTATGAAGCTTTTAAAGATATTTCCGATCGCCATTTCTTCCCTCACACAGATTTTATGACGGTAGAGTTGGCTGCCGAAATCACTCAGTTTTGGATTGAAAATCCCTCGTATTTCGGCATCGTAGCTGAGAGTGATGGTGCGGTTGTCGGCTGCGGTTTTATGGACGAACGCAACCCGATTCGCGGTATTGGGCCCGTCAGTGTCGCAAGCGCTTTTCAACGCCGCGGCGCGGGACGAGAAATCATGAAAGCCTTGCTGGAACCGGGAAAAGACGCAGAGGGCATCCGTTTGGTGCAAGAATCTTTCAACATGGCTGCGCTGTCGCTGTACGCTTCTCTGGGTTTTGAGGTGAAAGAACCTTTCGTGCTAATAGAGGGGAAGTTTCGCAGCCAACCGCAATATGGGTTTGAGGTGCGGCCGCTGACTGCTGAGGATGTGGGCGAATGTCAGGCTTTGTGCGAAAAAGTATGCGGGTGCGATCGAACTTCCGAGATAGAATACGCCCTGAATCACTTTTCCCCCTTCGTTGCTTGCCAGCAAGGTCGGATTGTCGCTTATACTTGTGCGGTATCAGCTTTGGGCCACAGCGTCGCCCACACCGAGGCAGATATGCAGGCTTTGCTCTTGGGGGCTGCTGCGTACACTTCCGAAGATGTGCTGGCTTTCCACTTGCCGCTGAGATATGCAAGTTTGTTTCGCTGGTGCTTGAAAGAAGGGCTACGCGCCGTCAAACCGATGGCGGTGATGGCCGTTGGCGACTACCAGCCGCCGGAGGGATGTTGGTTTCCGTCTTTTGTTTATTGATTGTAAGTAAATCCACTTAATTAAACATACAATATGTATGGATCAAAAGGTTAGTGTGTATTTCTTCTTTATTCTTCTTCTTCTTCTTTCTATCTTTCCTTCTTCTTCCATCTTCCTGATGACGTTGTACGGAAAGCAGTTGCCAGTTGTCAGTAGTTATTTGTCAGTTGTCAGTTGTCAGTTGTTACCAATAACAAATAACAAATAACAAATAACAAATAACAAATAACAAATAACAAATAACAAATAACTACTGATGACTAATGACTAATGACTACTGACTAATGACTTCTTCCATCTTCCATTTTCCTTCTTCCTTTTACTTTATGATGTTTCCCGACTTCTCACAATTTTCAGAACTGGCTAAACAAGGCAATTTTGTGCCCGTGTATCAAGAATGGGTTGCTGATTTGGATACGCCAGTGTCTGCGTGGTATCGGGTTTGTGCCGGTCAACCCTACAGTTTTCTGCTGGAGTCGGTGGAAGGTGGGGAGAAAATCGGGCGTTATAGTTTCTTAGGGTGCGATCCGCTGTGGATTTTGGAGGCTAGGGGATCTCGCACAACTCAAGTTTACCGCGACGGTTCCCAAAAAGTATTTGCCGGCGATCCGTTTGCAGCATTAAACGAGTGTTTGCAGCCCTACAAACCAGTGAAATTGCCACAATTACCGCCGGGAATTGGCGGGTTATTCGGTTTTTGGGGTTACGAGTTAATTAAGTGGATAGAACCGCGAGTTCCCGTGCATCCGGCTGCAGAAAACGATTTGCCCGATGGGTTGTGGATGCAGGTTGATAATTTGCTGATTTTTGACCAGGTGAAGCGGAAAATTTGGGCCGTAGCCTATGCGGATTTGCGGGAGGTTGGCGTTGATTTGGCTGATGCTTACGGCAAAGCGTGCGATCGCGTTTCTCACTTAGTAAATAAGCTGCAATCCCCGCTTTCCCAGCAATCTACTCTCATAGAATGGACTCCGCCGAGGGACGATCAAGATGTCGGTTCTACAAATGAAAATACAGAATTAGCTTACACCAGCAATATCACCCGCAACAAGTATTGTGAAAATGTCTTAAAAGCCAAGGATTATATCAAAGCCGGAGATATTTTTCAGGTGGTAATTTCGCAGCGGCTGGAAGCAGAATATAGCGGCGATCCTTTTGCACTTTACCGCTCTTTGCGATTGATTAATCCTTCTCCGTACATGGCTTATTTTAATTTCAGAGATTGGCAGATTATCGGTTCTAGTCCCGAAATTATGGTGAAGGCAGAAAATACTGCCGACGGCAAAAAGATTGCAACTTTGCGGCCGATTGCCGGCACGCGCCGCCGGGGCAAAACTCCCGAACAAGATGACGCTTTGGCTGCCCAATTGCTACAAGATCCGAAGGAAATTGCGGAACACGTCATGTTAGTTGATTTGGGTAGAAATGATTTAGGCAGAGTGTGCCGAAATGGTACTGTCAAAGTTGATGAATTAATGGGAATTGAGCGTTATTCTCATGTGATGCACATTGTGAGCAATGTAGTGGGAGAATTGGCCGAGGATAAGACAGCTTGGGATTTGTTGAAAGCTGGTTTTCCTGCGGGTACGGTTAGCGGTGCTCCGAAGATTCGCGCGATGGAAATTGTGCACGAGTTAGAAGGTTGCCGTCGCGGCCCCTATTCTGGGGTTTACGGGTATTATGATTTTGAAGGACAGTTGAATAGTGCGATCGCAATTCGGACTATGGTTGTTCGTTCTTTAGATGGAAATAAGCATTCAGTTTCTGTGCAAGCCGGTGCTGGTTTGGTGGCAGATTCTAACCCGGATCTGGAGTATGAAGAAACTCTGAATAAAGCCAGGGGAATGTTGCAGGCCATTCGCTGTTTGAAGTAATTAGAAGTCAGTAGTCAGTAGTCATTAGTCATTAGTCATTAGTCATTAGTCATTAGTTATTTGTTATTTGTTATTTGTTATTGGTAACAACTGGCAACTGACAACTGACAACTGGCAACTGGCAACTGGTAACTGACAACTGACAACTGACAACTGGCAACTGCTTTCCGTACAACGTCATCAGGAAGAAGGAAGGCTTTGTGAGCGCGTACAACCAAATAAACCGGGTTTTTTAGATAATTTGAGGGTAAAAACTAAGTATTGTCGTAAAAAACCCGGTTTCTGAAAACTCCTGACTAAAAACTACTGTTGCAAGAGGGAAATATGAATTTTTATATAGTTGATGTGTTTGCTGAGTCAAAATATGCTGGCAATCAGCTAGCTGTATTTTGCGGCGCTGGAGTTGCCGAGCTCTCAGAGGCCGAAATGCTGCTGATAGCGAGGGAAATTAATTATTCCGAAACCACGTTTATTCGATCGCCCGATCCGCGAAATAACGGCTACGACGTGCGGATATTCACGCCCAAGAAGGAATTGCCCTTTGCCGGTCATCCGACGTTGGGCACTGCGTTTGTGTTGCAGCAAGAGATAATTGGCGAAAAGGTCGATCGAGTAATTCTCAATCTAGCCGTCGGTCAAATTCCTGTCACCTTTAATTATCACAATCAATCCGCAGATATTTTATGGATGCGACAAAACCCGCCAACATTCGGTCAAGTTTTATCAGCCGAAACTCTCGCCCGCATCCTGAATTTAGAAGTCGATGAAATTGATGCAAAATTCCCCATTCAAGAAGTTTCCACCGGAGTGCCGTTTATCATTGTACCGTTAAAAAATCTCGCAGCGCTCAAAAAAGCTCAAGTTAACTTAGACCAATATTTTCAACTGATTAATACCACAGAAGCCAAAGAAATTTTAATTTTCTGCCCGGAAACCTACAGCCACATTAATGATTTAAGCGTCCGAGTTTTCGCCCCTTCCCTAGGAATTCCCGAAGACCCGGCGACGGGCAGTGCCAATGGCTGTTTGGCTGGATATTTGGTAGAATATGGTTATTGCGGGGAAGCCAAGATTGATGTGAGAGTAGAACAAGGTTATGAGATTGGCAGACCTTCGCTGCTGCTATTGAAAGCTCAAAAAAATCAGGAAGAAATAGAGGTTTTGGTTGGTGGTAAGGTTGTGATGGTGGCGAAAGGAGAATTTATTTAGATTTATGAATGCGAAATTCTTAACTGCAGGTGAACGCAGATATAGCCTAGTCTCAGAAATATGACATACTATCCGGCATAGGGCATTCCTCACCACGCGATCGAACCGCTATCTACCAATTTTAAAAGTTATACAACAGTATTTGTAGGGTGCGTCGCCATAGATCGTCCCCCAAAAAAATCGAAAATCTCCAAGCGACGCACCTCCTCAACAATATTTGAGCAAACAACTCTCTGTTTCACTCTGCCCAAAAGTTATATTTGAGCAAGATTTTTTTAAATTGGTATTATTCAACAGCAGAGACTTTTATTTACCCGGGGTGAACTTGTCAGCACTCAAATAGTTTGGCTTAATTTTAGTATGCCCGTCAATGAATTGCTAGCCCAAAAAAATGAGTTCAATTTAATTATTTTTCATCAAAATTGCTGAATATGAGGTAGCTCACATTCAGTGCGGCGTGTTATTGTTATAGTGAAAAAGTCATCCATACCAAATCCTTTCCCATGCTGCAAACATTTTCGCGGATTTTAAATGTATCCCCCGAGGATTCTGAAGCCATGCTTTCGCTTCCCTTAACTACCTTGCTGGAATCACCGGAGTTAAATCAAGTTTTGGGGAGTCTCGATACTGCTTTGCTAAAAGAAACTTTACCCACTGCTGGAGCTGTTTTAGCCAAAAAGCTGCCGCCTTTTTACGACTGGTTGCAAACAGAACTAGGAATTCAAAATGTCCCGGACAGTCCCGATCATACTACTAAATGGGTAGTGGATTTTTTGAAGAATCAAGAAAGTTTAACTCGTTTAGTTGAATTGCACAAATCGATTCCCAGCAAAGCATTAGAAAGATCGATCCCTCGCTTAGTTAGCGCTTTTGATGAGGTTGAACCCATCGCCGTTAAGGAAGAGTGGGAAAAAGCGATCGCAGCCCTTTGTCTGGTACTCGCCGTCGCAGCGCGGGAAAATCAGCCCTCTGCTACCTGAAGCAATTTGGTCTGAGTTTAAACAAAGCGACTTTTTCGGAAAATTTGCAATTGAGCCCGATCGATCTGAACGACTACCGGCTTTTTCTTGTTGAGGACGATCGCATTATGCCGATTTAACAACAGCCACTGGGCAAATATTGCCATCAGGACTCGTCTTTTGCGAAACTTACGTTCAAAATGAGCCCTTCGGACGATCGCCTCTTCTAGCTTGTAACAACAGTTTTCCCCTTTCTGGGAAATCACAAAAATTGTTCCCGGTATGTAATCGCCTTCATTTGCCCAGAAAGCATACCTTTCGCCTAAAGTAAAGTAGTGAAAAACATTGTTAGCGGTGGAAGTTTGAGCTAACTTTTCCGAAACGCCCACAGAATTAAAACTTACAGTACATCGCAGATAATTCGGGTATTTTGCTGCAATTTGCTGAGCAACTTTGCCGCCCAAACTTTCTCCGATGACATCCGGCGGATTTCCGCTGTGAAATTGCTGTTTTATCCAATCAATAGCACCCGCAGTTTTCGCCGCTTTTAACTGGCGTTCTAGTTTTGCCATAAATACATCGGGCGTATCTTCCAAAACGCGCTCGAAAGGATACCAAGAACCGTAGCCGCGAATCACGAGCACGGGCGGATTGTTCCCAGAAACGGGAAGGCGACTTTCAGCATAAAAACCAGTACCAGAGTCTTCAAAGACTTTTTCTATGATATAATTTCCATCCACAACTTGCCCTAGCTGGTGCCGAACGTAAATTGACGGATTGCTGGGTTTGAAAGTATCGTGTAGTTGGGGTTTGGCAAACTTTTCGTAGATAGCATCTAGCAAGTGCCTTCCTGTAGGGCGATCGACAAAATCCAATTGTATTGATCCGTACTAAACTAAAAACAATCTAAAAAAGGTTAATAGTCAGGACTAAAGTCCTGACTATTAACCTTGTGGAATTCTTACAAAACTCGCAAGGTACTCGCAATACTATCGACAGCTTCCATCGCGCGAATTTCAGCAAGCGCTTGTTGAAAATTACCTTCCTTCACATCGTGAGTCACCACCACAATTTCTGCTAAATTGCCGTGAATTCCAGTTTGCACAATGGACTCCAAACTAACTTTGTGGTTGCCAAAACAAGTCCCTAGTTTACCAATTACCCCCGGAGAGTCGCGCGTCAGAAAACGGGCGTAAAACCGAGTCACAAGTTCCTGCATTTCAGCAATTTTGCAGTAGTGTTGATGAGTGCAACTCAGCAAAGGATGGGGAATCGGAACAGTTTCGGTTTTCAGGATTGCCGCCACATTCAAAATATCCGATACCACCGCGCTAGCTGTGGGTCCCGCGCCCGCACCGCGCCCGTACAGCATCAATTGCCCGATCGCATCTCCCTCGATTAAAATTGCATTATAAACACCGTTGACACTCGCCAGCGGATGAGTCTTCGCCACCAAAGTAGGATGCACTCGAATCGAGAGGAGTTCCGCTTCTTCATCCCCATTTTGCTTGGAACTTTGGGATTTTTCCTCAGCAATAGCCAACAACTTAATCACAAATCCTAGCTTATCGGCATAGTCAATATCCGCCGCACTAACTTGTCTGATACCTTCGCAGTGAACATCGGCTAATTTGATGCGTCCGCCAAAAGCTAGCGAGGCTAAAATAGCAATTTTATCAGCCGCATCTAATCCATCTACATCCGCTGTAGGGTCAGCTTCAGCATAACCTAATTGCTGAGCGTCCGCGAGCACTTCGGCAAAGTCTGCACCTTCACTCTGCATCCGCGTCAGGATGTAATTAGTTGTGCCGTTAACGATGCCTGTGACAGTTTTGATGCGGTTTGCACCTAAAGATTGTTTAAGGGTTTGAATGACTGGAATTCCGCCGCCTACAGCAGCTTCTAACATTACATAAACGCCTTTTTCGTTAGCCGCGTCGAAGATTTCACTACCGTAGCGGGCGATAACTGCTTTGTTGGCGGTGACTACGTGCTTCCCGTTGGCGATCGCTTGCAGAATGAGCGATCGCGCCGGTTCCAATCCCCCAATCAGTTCTACTACAATATCAACTTTCGGGTCAGTTGCGATCGCCTCTAGGTCAGTTGTCAGCACATTTTCTGGCAATTGTAAAGACCGAGTTCGAGAAATATCGCGCACTCCCACCCGATAGATTTCCAATTCCTGCAACAGCGGATGGCGATCGTCTCGGGAGAGCAAAATCTCTGCAGTTCCCGCGCCAACTGTACCCAAACCTAGCAAACCAATTTTGAAAGCCACGACTTTGACCCGTTGAAACTCACTTAATCTACAATCATTGTATGACAACCGGGCATTCACAGAATAGCGAGAGCCCCGACTTATTAAATAAGCTGGGGATCTGCATGACTAATGAATCCAGAATTTACACAGCAATTTAAAGCTCCGCATCCATATCTGCTCCCATTTCTCGCAGCCTCTGCGCCAATCTTTGGGCACGCTGCCTTTCTAAATTAACTTGCTGTTCTAGCTGTTGATTCTGCTGTTCTAGCTGTTGTCGCCGTACAGATTCTTCTAGAATTAAATCTTCGACTAGCGGCGGACACAGCACTTCATCCACTGATAAAATAAATTCAGCGAACTGTACGGACTGAACAAGCTGTCCCGGCAAAAATTCCTGGTGAGAATAACTGCTTTCATTTTCGGGGCGGCTGCATACTCGTATTTTCGGTCGATTGGGGTCTACAATCCAATATTCGGGGATATCAATTAAATCATATTCTGCCCGCTTGCGGATGTAGTCGTCCCGCCAATTTTGACTGGTAACTTCAATAACTAACAGCGGTTTTTCTTCAAAGTCCAGCACTGTGGAACCAGGTTGCGCGCAGACTTCCACAAACTCCGAGTGCAAATTACCACATCAGCAATGCGGGAAGAGTCTTCTTCAGTTCGGACTGCAGTAGTCACAATTGCAACTAGCGGTAGGTTGTGTGCTGCAAAGAAGCGCCGGAACTGGTAAACCAAAAACTCGCAAATTTTGATATGTATTGCTGTGGGTGTTGGCATTTCGATGAGATGTCCCCGATATAATTCATAACAAACACCTGATGCTCCCTGATAGTTCAGATATTCTTCAAAGGTCAGTTTTTGGGTAGAAGTTATAACCATGTCAGTTATCTCCCTTTTTCGGTGAGCTTACTGTCTATTTTACACTTGTATTGGGTGAATCTGCCCCTGAATAGACTTGGATTGCATTCATTTACTTTCCTATCTTGAAATTATCTGCGTTAATCTGTGTTTATCTGCTTTGCATCTGCGGTTGAAGGATCCATCGAAGATTTATGCAATCTTGTTTAATGCTGAAAACTGTTTCACAAAAAAATGTAGGGCGAGCCAAAGCCCGCCCTACTATTCAAATTAAATCAGGTAACACATTAATATGTTTCAACGTGCCAGCGATGCTGTTTTTTCAACTGTTTTTGATAGCTTGTCCAGTCAACGTCGTGCTTGCTAGATGCAGCAGACATTCCCTCATCAATTCCGCCTTCCATTCCCTTCAAACCACAGATGTAAGTGTGAGTTTTCGGCTTTTGAACCAATTCCCACAATTCGTCTGCGTTCTCTTTAATCCGGCTTTGAATGTACATCTTGCCGCCGTCAGCAGTTTTTTGCTCGCGGCTGATGGCATAAGTCAAGCGGAAATTATCGGGGAACTCGCGCTGCAATTCTTCCAACTCTTCCTTATAAAGAATGTTGGGAGTGTAAGCAACTCCAAAGAACAGCCAAGCTAAACCTTTGAATTTGTAATCGGGATTGTTTTCTTTGAACATCCGCCACAAATAAGCGCGGAAAGGAGCAATACCCGTACCGGTAGCCATCATAATTACGGTGGCATCTTCGTCTTCTGGCAAGAGCATTTCCTTGCCTACCGGGCCGGTGATTTTGACATTATCTCCAGGTTGCAAACCGGTGAGAAAAGTCGAACAAACACCGAACACTTGTTCGCCAGTTTCTGGGCTTTTGTACTCTAGGCGGCGGACGCACAGAGAGACTGTTTTGTCGTCTACATCGTCTCCGTGACGGGTGGAGGCGATCGAGTAAAGCCGAATTTTGTGAGGTTTGCCGTTTTTATCCGTCCCATCAGGAATAATCCCGATACTTTGACCTTCGAGATAGTGTAACTTGCCTCCAGAAATGTCAAATTTGACGTGGCGGACTGTGCCTTCGCCGCCTTCTCTGACCAATTCTTCTGTAGAAATGCACTTACCAATATAGGGATTGGCCGGCTTGTAAAGGTTAACAGGAACCTGAACTTTTTCCTTGGCTTGAGTCATGGGCTTAGCTTTTTCTCCAGATTTCTGACTCTGTAGCCCTGCTTCTGGTGCAACTTTGCTATGAGTTTCGGGAGCGCCGTTTAATGGGCGGATGCTGACGATTTTGCCACCCATGCGAGCAATTCTCCGCATTTCCTGATTCATGCGATCGTAGGGAACGGAGATAAACACGCTACCGCTACGGCGAATCGGGTGACTTGTTTGGTCAGTTGCTTTGCTCTGACGCATACCCTCCACTTCGTAAACAAAGATGCGGCTGCCTGATTCTGAGTTGGCCGCTACACCAGATATGCTTGGGCTGTACATTTGTTGCTTGTCCTTCACGATACAGAGTTATAAAGAAAGAGAATGTGACGTTAGACTCAATTTACTTTTTTCTTAAGGCCATCTGGACTAATTGGCCGCGCCAATCTTCGGGCCTCGCCGTTGCGGGCGGGCGTGTCCCTTTTTGGTCGATCGCGCCTCCAGTTCCCCATCAGCCGAACATCACGCCGGCTATAGAGTCCGGCTGCGTTCAGGTGTTGACCTATAGCTATTGTTGTCTGCGTACTGCCAATATTTTACCCGATCGCGGGATCGGCCCCGATCGCTCCTTCTGATTTGGAGATTCGGCAGAGGCAGAGTCCGATATCGGGAGAGGATTTAGCTTATCAAAGGGAATACGGCATGGAAATATACAACTTATAATAATGAAGTACAAATTAAAGCACAATTTGATTAAATGACGTTGAACTTGTAGTGGGCGGACGCATTCTGGTAAGATTAATCACTAAAGTTAGCATTAATAGCCCAAAAATTGGGGTACGATCCCGTCCAATAAGGCAGGCGAGCGGGCAAGCCCGATCGGACGGGAATCGTGATGGAACTATATATTGTTGATTCGCCAGATGTAAAAATCCCGTCTCAACTCCATAGTCCAAAAAATCTCAAATAGGTTGAGGCATCAACCTAGAGGCGAGGCAAGATCGGACAAGCTGTGCTTGCCAGAAGCTGTTTGAATCCACAATCCCCATGCCTTGAGGGATCGGGAGTATGTCAATTGCCTTGAAGATTGCTTGGGTCTTCCCTCGCAGGCAGTCAACTGACTCCTGTATGCTGGTGAGTGCTCGATCCGATCGGGGTAGCAACAAAATCGCACAAAGCCGGCACGCTACCTGCGGCCTTAAATTTTGTGGAATCTAGACTTGAGTTAGTAAACAGTGATTTTTTTAGAGGGAAACTATGACAAGTAAGCCGGATCGCGTGGTTTTAATTGGCGTAGCCGGAGACTCCGGGTGCGGAAAATCTACTTTTTTGCGCCGATTGACAGATTTGTTCGGGGAAGATTTCGTGACTGTAATCTGCCTCGATGACTATCATTGTCTCGATCGCAAGCAGCGCAAGGAAACAGGGATTACCGCCCTTGACCCCAGAGCTAACAATTTTGACCTGATGGCCGAGCAAATGAAAGCGCTCAAAGAAGGTAAGGCGATCGACAAACCGATTTACAACCACGAAACCGGTCTGCTCGATCCTGCTGAGCGGATAGAGCCGAATCACATCATCGTGATTGAGGGGCTGCACCCCCTTTACGACGAGCGAGTGAGAAATCTCATCGACTTCAGCGTCTACCTCGACATCAGCGACGAAGTTAAAATTGCTTGGAAAATCCAGCGCGACATGGCGGAACGGGGCCACCGTTACGAAGACGTGCTGTTTGCGATCAACGCTCGCAAACCAGATTTCACCGCCTACATCGACCCCCAAAAGCAATATGCTGATGTGGTAATTCAAGTATTGCCGACCAACTTGATCAAAGATGACAAAGAACGGAAGGTTCTGCGCGTCCAAATGATCCAACGCGAAGGCATCGCCAATTTTGAACCTGCGTATTTGTTTGACGAAGGTTCAACAATTAACTGGGTTCCTTGCGGTCGCAAACTGACTTGTTCCTATCCCGGAATTAAGATGTACTACGGCCCAGACGCTTTCTACGGCCAGGAAGTCTCGATTTTGGAAGTAGACGGTCAGTTCGAGAATCTCGAAGAAGTTATTTACATCGAAAGCCATTTGAGCAAGACTTCTGCGAAGTATGAAGGCGAGTTAACTCACCTGTTGCTTCAGCACCGCGAATATCCTGGTTCCAACAATGGAACTGGTTTATTCCAAGTGTTAGTGGGATTGAAGATGCGGGCGACTTACGAGAAGTTGACTGCGAAGGAATCGAAAGTGGCTGTTAGTGTTTAGAACCCTGATATGAAAGGTTTGAGAGGTGCAATTGCGCCTCTTTTTTTTGTAAGAAAATGAACTGCTCCAGCGCCAGAGGGCGCAGAGAATAGTTAGAAGAGGATTTTTTGAGGTAGAGAGGTTAAGAAGGTTTTTCCGGCTTCATTGAGGTCGCCATCTAGGGAAAAAGTTAAACTGCGAACTCGGATATCACCAATTTTATTGTTTAGTGGCTGTTTGAGGTCTTGCGGGTAAATGAGAATTGCATTTTTACAGTTTACTGCATTTGCGTAGGCAACTATTTGATGACGGTCACTACTGGCTACTTGATCTGGATTTTTGTATTTGGTATCGAGGACATACAGGATTTCATTTGTTTCAATATCGCGTAGAATTAAGTCAATTTTATCGCAATAATTTTGGTCATGTGTTACCGTGTGTTTTTTCTTGACAAAGAAGCCTGTTGGTGTATTTGCTTTGAGCCATTCAGCAACAAATTGTTCGTATAATTTAGCCATGTCTATGAGAAAAGGGAGCATTTCGCGATCGCCCTTTTCGTGACTGGGCCCTGTGTTATCTAAAAAGAATCGACATAAGGCGTGTAAAAGTTGATAATCTTGATTCAAACGGTGATAATTTCTATCAATACAAGCTTCTGATTTAAAATGTTTTAATGTCACAAATCCTTGGAGTGCGTGAAAGGCTTTTCGCACAGTGGATGAAACAGTTTCACCGCACACACCGCTGCGCCCAATCATGAAAAGTGTCCAAGCGAGTATTTGATTATCTTCGATATCGCCTGTTTGTTCGTGATAGTGGCATTTTAGTTTAACATCCCAAGGTTTTTGCAGGGCTGACCGCAAATCGACGCGGCCGCGAATGTAGGCGAGTCTTTCTGTTTTGGATAAGTAATCGCGATATAATCCTTTGCGACAGCGTTCTAGAATTTTTTGGGCAAGAATGTTAGCTAATCTCTCGTAAATTTGTTTTAAAGATTGGCACTGAATCGATCCTTGGGGAAATTTTATCTTAAGGTTGTAGGCATATTCAAGCATTCCGAATAAGTTATTTATGGGAACCTTTGGGCGGATGGCAATGTGAAAGTCGGGAGTGATGGGAATGTTGCCAACTCTGCCTTTAGATTTTAATTCCCATTTATCTTTTGTTTTACGGTTGGGAAATTCTATGTCGATTTCCTTGCCATAATTCTGGTATATTTTATCTCCTACTGATTCGGGGATGAAATCTCGTTCAAAAGTGGCTAATTGATATTCTGTAAGTTCGATAATTTGGCGTGATTCTCGTTTCATAAGATTATCACTTGCTCAATTTATCTTGAATTTTATCCCAGAGAAATTCATTCATTTTTGCCTGGTCATCAAAGAAGTATTCTTCGAGGTATGGCTCAATTTCCATTTGCCAAATATCTTGGATATCTTCAGCTAAGGTTTTTGTCAGAAAGAAGGAAATACCTAGTTCATAGTGTTTGTTGTTAATTGCCTGATTTACATCTTCTAGAATGCTAGTTAATTTATCAACTGGAAAACCTGTTTCCTCTCTGTGGTGATACAGTCGCAGGACTTCAGAGTTGGGATAGATAGAAATGAATGCGAAGCGGCGGCGGAGTGCATTATCAACTAAGGCAATAGAACGGTCTGCGGTGTTCATTGTGCCGATAATGCGGACATTTGTAGGGATTCTAAATAGTTTGCCGCTGGCTAGTGTAATAAAGCGTTTTGTGTCTTGTCGGTCATCTAGGAGATACATTAACTCGCCAAAGACTTGAGATAAATTTGCGCGATTAATTTCATCAATGATGATAACGCAAGTGTCTTCACAGGCTTCGGCTTTTTCGCAGAATTCTAGGAATCTACCGGGAACTATTGAGTAGGTTAATTGTCCGTTTTGAGTTATTGGGCGGAGGCCTTCGATAAAGTCTTCGTAGCTATAGGCGGGGTGAAATTGGATAATGTCTGAGAATCCGTCACCGCCGCCGATTAAGTGTTGGGCGAGTTTTTGAGCGAGGAAGGTTTTTCCGGTTCCGGGTGGGCCTTGGATGATGGTTTGGCCTTTGCGGTTAATGGCGTGTATCCATTGGGTTAGTTGGGTTGTTTCAAAACCTGTAATTTTTGAAATTTTTTCGAGTTGATACTCGGGATTAAATTCCTTTTCATAGACTGAAAGATATTCACCTAGTATAATTGGAGTAAAATACTTGTTGTCAGCATAAAAATTAAATATAAAAAATAATGGGAATAGTTTTTTAAATGCTTGTGCTATTTTGGTAATTAATTTTTTAGCAGAATATCTTAATAGTTCTTGTGATTTAAGTGATGTTTCAATCTGAATTTTAGTATCTTTTATTTTAAGCCCAGATAATATAATATCAGGATCATCTGAACAAATTATATCTATTAATAGTCCATGAAAATTCTTTTCGGGTGCAATTATGGAATAATCCCACTTGTTAAATTTAAAATCAGTTGTTTCCTGAGTCAAAGAGAAGCTATAATTATTTGGAAGGTGATAACGTGTAAGGGGTTCGATTAGATTTTTATGAAATATATAAGGGTAGATGCGTTTTTTTTTCAACACCTCAAAATTGTCAGTTTGTGAATAAAACCCCAAAGTTAATTTCTGGTTTTCAAGATTCAGCCTTAACTGAGCACGACTTATACAACGCCCAGTAGAAATGATATTTTTTAAATAAACAACTATACTGTAGCCTATCGGTTTCAAATCACCTATTGCAGTACGAGAGCCAAAGCCCTCATATTTGATATTTATATATTCTTTGATAAAATCAGGCAACTGCTCTTCTACCTGGCTTAAAATATAGTTTAATGGCTCTTCTACATATTTTAATCTATCTTTTGTGTGTGCTATGTAAAAATCAGGGCTTTGACCTGCATATTTTTTTGATAATAGGTTAAATGTCTCTACTGAAAAAGGGCATTCAGGATGTACAAAAACTTTTTCCATGTTTTCTGTATTTTTAAGGTGACTCAATTGTTGTTCTTAAATTATTGTAGCCGATCGCCCTTCCCGACACCAGACATCTGAAATGCGATCGCACTTCCCATCCTTACCCACATCAATAGCCATCCCAAACCAGTAACACAGGCAAAACCGCTAACAACAGTTCCCGGAAAATTTAAACTTGCGCCGAGTGACTCAGATTTACCAAATTGTGTCTATACTAGATAATTGAATCCGGCGATCGCGACTAATAACGGGTACATTAAGATACAAAGCAGTAGCAGCAATAATGCGATCGGGCAAATCGGGAATTTGCGATCGGTCAACTTGCCTTAAAGTCAAAGCTATATTGCGATCGAAAGGAATTTCAACCAATAAGGCATCATCGCTCTCAACTTCTCTCAAGAATAGATCGAAAGTAGCTGAATTAATCCGCCCTCTCTCGCTCAGATACACAATTTCTGCTAATGTAATTGATGAAAAAGCCACCTAATTTCCCTCGGCAGCTATGTCTTCTATTGTCGTTCTAGCAGTCACCGAAAGTCGCGAATCGGCAAAAATATACCAAATAACAGCATGAGTATCCCTACAGCACGCAGCATTAGAAATCCTCCCTTGGGAAATTCGCCCATTCTTCCCTGCGAACTTCATCTATATCAGCCGCAGAGGGTGCAATTCCCAAGTCAGCACATAAACCCCACAATGATTTGCGGGGAGTCGGCCCAACAACTAATTCTCGTTCTATTTCAGGAACTATCCACTTAATCAACCGTAACTTTTCGGCTAGAGACAACTGCTTGACAAGATTTAAAACCGCCTCAAAAGTCATGTTTTTTATATTTCAATTTGCGATCGATGTAATTGTAGCATTTTGGCCCGGACAGCATCGCCGGGTTTGGGTTGAGAAGATTCGTTTACCACGGTTCCCGGAAAATTTAAACTTGTGTCGAAACTATCTAAACGTGCTATATTCAACTCCGTAAACCCTGAACAGCACTTTCAGGTAATGCAAATTCATCAACCAGTCAACTAAATGCCTCCTACTTTCAAGAAATTAGCTGCCATTGCCATCTTTTTTGTAGCCGTAAAAGTTTTAGTTGACTCCCCCTATTTCAAAGAAGCAAAAAGCTCGATCGCCCACCGAAACGAAGCAAGTGCCACATTAGACCCCCCAAACCTGCGACAAACAGCCGCAAACAAGCCCCCAGCAGCGCATCCAACATCAGTCGATCGCAACTTTGATATCGTAGTGTACGGCGACGAAGTACCGGGGATATGTGCCGCGATATGGGCTAAGAAAACTTTAGGTGAAAAAGGCAAAGTTGCGATCGTGCGATCGAACTACGCAACCGATCCCTTGGGCGGCGTACTCACCCGCGGCGGTTTAGGTTACGTGGATTTAGATAAAATCCCCGATTGGTACCGCCAACCCTACGCCCAGTGCTTCCGGGAATTCTTAGACAAAGCCAATGTTCCCGAATCTTGCTTAGAACCAAAACAGGCCGACAAAGCACTCAAAGAGATGCTTGCGGAAGCCGGAGTTAAAGTTATTTCCAACTCAACTCTTAATCCTCACGTAGTCAATAATAAAATTGAATATGCCGAAGTCAAAAACACTAAAGTCAAAATTAAAGCTAATTCTTTTATTGATGTAACTCAAGACGCAGAACTTGCTAGAAAAGCAGGCTTATCTTATTACACAGGATATGAATCGCAAAATATTAAATCAAAAAATGAATCCTTAGCAGTATCTGTAGTCCCCACAATTACCGGGCTAACGATCGCCGATTTACGCAAAATAGAAGATAACATTCTCTACAACACTCCTTTAGTAGAAAAGATTAAAACCAGCATTAGTAAATATAAAGATCCTGCAAGTACACAATTCTGGATGAGGAACTTTGAAAGTACAATTTATCAGGCCTATACAGACGGATATAATATCAGAAGTGTAGCCATCGGAGCCGCCTATCACGTAGATAGAAATCTCCCCTTCACTCAAGAAAAAGGATTCTTCTTTGACAAGGCAAATATTTGCGTTTATAAAAATAATTCGATGTCGTGGAACGGGTTTTTGTTTAAATACAAAGTTGACGAGTTGATGAAGATGGAAGCTAACGGCAGAAAACCGACTCCTGAAATGGTTAAAGAAATGTCACGCATCCAAGAATGGCTGCAAAAAAAGTCGGGTAAAGATGTGAGACTATTTATCCCGGATGAGATTTATATCAGACAAACTTTGAATGTGCGCGATGTGGTAGCGCCGCTGACGGGGAAGGAGATTATCAAAGGAGGAACATTACCCGAAAAGTCGATCGGCAGTTTTTCCTACGATTTCGACTTGCGGGGCGGAGTCAAGAATTTGGATTCGAGAATTCCGCCGCTGCCGGTGTATAATTTCGGGATAGAGAGCGCTTTGGCGAGTAAAGTGAATAATTTGGCGATCGTCGGGCGTTCTTCGGGCTATGTCGGTATGGCGGTATCAGTCGGGCGAATTGCGACAGTGAATATTTATCAAGGACAAGGCGTGGGCGTGGCGGCCGGTTTGGCTAGCAAGTTCGGCGTGCCGCTGAATACGATTACTTCGAGTAAAACCAGAGAAACTTTGGAGACTTTAACGGGGAAAACGACCTATTTGTCGGGGAGAGATACGAGTTATGGCGTGGATTACAAGGAAGTAAAGTAATCGAGGTATAGCAGTCACCAGTTGAAGATATCGAAACCTCATCTTCTACGGCGCAAGATTCCCCAACTCTTAAATATCCTCTCGATCTTCGCTCTGCTGCTGCTCGTATTCTGTAATAATGTTCTGAATATCCTCTGCTGCAATATCGACTTGTTCGGATTTGGTGTAAAGGGTCAGCAAAATGATTCCCGTTGCTGTTTGGACGTAGTAAATTAAACGGTATCCACCACTTTTACCTTTTTGAGTGTCGCTATTTCGGACTCTTAACTTGAAGACGGCATAACCCACTCCAGCAATTCGATCTCCTGGCAGCTCTCCCCGTGTGAGTTGTTCGATAACGGGTTGAATATCATTGCGTATGCTGCGGTATTTTTTGGCAAGAGTGCGTAAATTGCGATTGAAGGTTGGTGAAACTATAACTTGAATTAAGGGCAAGTCAGTCATTTTCAATTCCTTCCCACATTTGAGCAACCGAAATGGTTTGCCCAGTCATGGCTTCGTGCCAAGCTTGCCGAAAATCTTGTAGAAGCGCTGCTTTAGATTGACCCTCCCCGTGAATTTCTGAGGGTTCTGAAATACTAAAAGAATTAGCAGCAGGCATCTCTTGGACTTCTACTGAGAAAACCTCTGACCGATTATTTTGCGAAATGATGACTCCCTGACGTTGCTTTTGGCTTAGAAACTCTATAAAACTCGCAACCAATGCCAGATGTTCTGGAGAGAGTCGATCGAGCCATAGATCAATTTGATGTCGAAGTGGTGCTACATTCATAATGCCATCATACCTATTAATTTTACCTTCATTTTAACGTAAACCCGCCCCGCCTTGAATATCGCTCTTCCCTCTGCTTTCTCTGGCACTGATGCGGTTTAAAACTCTTCTCCTCCCTTCTGTGGCACAATCATAAATAAGATAAAACCCTCAAGCCACCATGACCGCAAACCTACCGCCCCAATACGACCCCAAAGCCACCGAAACCAAGTGGCAAAAATACTGGGAAGACAATCAAACCTTCAAAGCTGACCCCGAAGCCGGCGGCGAACCTTACTGCGTCGTCATTCCGCCGCCCAACGTCACCGGCAGCCTCCACATGGGACACGCTTTTGAAGAGACGCTGATTGATGTCCTCGTCCGCTATCACCGCATGACTGGACGCAATACCCTGTGGTTGCCGGGAACGGATCATGCTAGCATCGCTGTTCAAACTATTCTCGAAAAACAACTCAAAGCAGAAGGCAAAACTCGCCACGATTTAGGACGAGAAAAATTCTTAGAACGGGCTTGGGAATGGAAAGCTGAGTCTGGCAATACTATTACTAATCAACTCCGCAGTTTGGGCGTGTCTGTCGATTGGTCGCGGGAACGCTTTACGATGGATGAAGGCTTATCCGCTGCGGTTTTAGAAGCTTTTGTGCGCTTGTACGATGAGGGGCTGATTTATCGCGGTAATTACTTGGTGAATTGGTGTCCGGCGAGTCAGTCTGCTGTGTCGGATTTGGAAGTTGACCAGCAGGAAGTTGAGGGGCATTTGTGGCATTTCCGCTATCCTTTGACGGACGGTTCCGGTTATTTGGAGGTGGCGACGACTCGGCCGGAGACGATGTTGGGCGATACTGGGGTGGCTGTGAATCCACAGGACGATCGCTACAAACATCTTATCGGTAAAACTGTGACTTTGCCCATTCTCGATCGCGAAATTCCAATTTTTGCCGATGAATTAGTTGACCCAACTTTCGGAACTGGCTGTGTCAAAGTGACTCCCGCCCACGATCCGAATGACTTCGAGATGGGCAAGCGCCACAATTTGCCGTTTATTAACATCATGAACAAGGACGGCACTTTAAATGAAAATGCCGGAGAGTTCCAAGGACAAGACCGATTTGTTGCCAGAAAAAATGTGGTGAAGCGGTTAGAAACTGACGGGTTTTTAGTTAAAATAGAAGATTACAAGCACACAGTTCCCTATAGCGAACGCGGCAAAGTTCCAGTCGAACCGTTGCTATCTACTCAATGGTTTGTCAAGATCGATCCTCTTTCTCAACGCGCTTTAGAAGCATTAGATCAAAGTAACTCACCTGTCTTTGTTCCTGACAGATGGACAAAGGTTTATCGTGATTGGTTGGTGAAGCTAAAAGATTGGTGTATCTCCAGACAATTGTGGTGGGGACACCAGATTCCGGCTTGGTATGCTGTTAGCGAAACTCACGGCGAAATTGCCGACACGACTCCTTTTGTGGTGGCGAAAACTGAAGCTGAAGCTAGGGAAAAAGCTGCGGCTAAATTTGGGCAAGATGTTGAGTTGGTCAGAGATCCAGATGTATTGGATACTTGGTTTTCGTCTGGATTGTGGCCTTTTTCTACTTTGGGATGGCCGGAAAAAACTCAGGATTTCGATTTTTACTATCCCACAACTACTCTGGTGACTGGTTTTGATATCATCTTTTTCTGGGTTGCTAGAATGACGATGATGGCCGGACATTTTACTGAAAAGATGCCTTTTGATACTGTTTACATTCACGGTTTGGTGTTGGATGAAAAAGGTCATAAGATGTCTAAGAGTAAAAATAACGGTATTGACCCGCTGCTGTTAATTGGTAAGTACGGGACTGATGCTTTGCGCTACACTTTGGTTAAGGAAGTGGTAGGGGCCGGTCAAAATATTCGCATGGAGTACGATCGCAAAACTGATGAATCGAAATCAGTCGAGGCTTCCCGGAATTTCACAAATAAGCTGTGGAATGCGGCCCGGTTTGTGATGATGAATCTGGAAGGACAGACTCCGCAGCAGTTGGGAAGTCCGGCTGTAGAAGGCGGTAGTTTGGAATTGTGCGATCGCTGGATTCTTTCTCGCTATCATCAAGTTGTGCAACAAAGTCGCAATTCTTTGGAAACTTACGGCTTGGGAGAAGCGGCTAAGAATCTTTACGAGTTTATTTGGGGCGATTTCTGCGACTGGTATATTGAGTTAGTTAAGTCTCGCTTGCAACAGGATGCTGAACCAAATTCTAAGAAAGTCGCGCAGCAAACTTTTGCTTTTGTGTTGGAAGGAATTCTGAAATTGCTGCATCCTTTTATGCCACACATTACTGAGGAAATTTGGCACACTCTGACTCAAACAGGTGATAGTGAATGTTTGGCTTTGCAAGCTTATCCTGAAGCGGATATCTCGCTAATTGATGCTGATTTGGAACAGCAGTTTGAGTTGTTGTTCGGTACAATTCGCACTATTCGTAATTTGCGGGCAGATTCTGATATCAAACCCAGTGTGAAGGTGACGGCGATTTTGCAAAGCGAAAGCGAGAAGGAACGCCAAATTCTCTCGGATGGAAGCGTTTACATCAAAGATTTGGCTAAGGTGGAAAATCTGACTGTTACTGCTAGTTTGGATGGAGATTTGGGACAGACAATTGCTGGGGTTGTCGGTACTGTACAAGTATTGATTCCTCTGGCTGGGGTGGTGGATTTGGTGGCTTTGCGCGGTAAATTAGAGAAGAAGTTGAGCAAGGTGGAAGCTGAAATTAAGCATACTGCGGCGCGTTTGACTAATCAGAAGTTTGTGGATAAGGCTACTCCTGATGTGGTTCAGGGGGCGCGGGATGCTTTGGCTGAAGCGGAGAAACAAGCGGAGATTTTGCGCGATCGGCTAAAGTTGTTTTAATAGTTAACGGTTGATTGTTGACAGTTGACAGTTGACAGCTAAGTTGAGGCGCATCTAAATTCTACAGTCAAGGTAGTATCAGTCTTCTATCTGAGTCCCCATCCTCTCGATCCCCCCTAATTCCCCTTAAAAAGGGGGATGCGAGGGGGATCGAGTCTCGGCTACAAGCGAGATATACAAACAACCAATAACAAATAACAAACAACCAATAACAAACAACCAATAACCAATAACAAATAACCAATAACAAATAACCAATAACAAATAACCAATAACAAATAACAAATAACAAATAACCAATAACCAATAACCCCTATGCTATATTTAGCCCAAGTACACAAGAAGGATATTTTAGGTGAAATAAGTCTGCAATTACTGGCCTGTCAAAATGCTGATGAGACTTGGGCTATTCTTCCCGAACAAACTGTCTTGATAGTGCCGCCCAATTGTAATCAAAATGTGTTAAATGAAGGAATGCTAGTATTAGCAGATATTGGCGAAAATCGCCACATTTTGCAGGTTCAAACAGCTACAAACTGGGTGCTAGAATTAGTTGAAAAGTATTTAACCACAGGCTTTACTCCCGATTTTTGGCAGCAAGAAGCCCAGAAAGCAGAAGAGTGCCGCCAATCTCTCACTTTGCAAAGTCAAGAATTGTCTCGGAGATCGATCGAACTTGAAGCCCGCCGCGAACAAATTCAAAATTTAGAAGCCAAACTCCAGCAGGAAAAAGAATTGCTGGAAAGCAAAAATCAGCCCTCCGAAGAGAATTTTGATGCGCCATAACAAAGTCCGCCGGCGCGGACTGATATAGAAGCAATATTGCCGGAGGCTAAAGCACTTTTGACTTTATCCAAGCGGCGGGGAGACACAGCAATTTCTGAGAATTGCTGACATAAGCCCGCTTCTGGAAAACATCGTACTGATTCCGTTCGATCGCATTTAAGATTCTGCTGTACAACATCGTAGCAGCCCACACTGTCCAGCGGATATCGGGACTCAAAACTTTGATTCCGGGCTCGGCGCTGGCGTATAATTTGCGAGCTCGCTGGATTTGAAACTTCATCAACTCCCGCCAGCGGTTGTCAATCACACCGTTGAATAAATCTTCTTCGGTGTAGTTAAACAGCGCTAAGTCTTCTAAGGGCAGGTAAATGCGGCCGCGACGGGCGTCTTCTCCGACATCGCGCAGAATGTTAGTTAACTGCTTGGCTATACCGAGGGCGATTGCTTCTTCCTTGGGAATTTTATTTCCCCAGTGCCAATTCCAGTTGGCAGCCCGGTTCGATTCGTCTACACCCATTACAGACATCGACATCAGCCCGACAGTACCCGCTACTCGATAACAGTAAAGATTGAGCTCTTCAAAAGTTTCGTAGCGGCTGCGGTACAAGTCCATTTGCTGGCCCGCAATCATCTCTCTAAACGGCTGAATGTCGATCGGGAAACGAGACAAGGTATCCACCAAAGCCACGTCGTAATCGTCGTGGGGATGGCCGGCAAACAATGATTCTAGGCGTTTTTCCCACAGATTTAGAGTTTCAGGGGTTGTGGCCTCAGAACCTGGCCCGTCTACGAGTTCGTCGGTGCGGCGGCACCAAACGTAAATCGCCCAGATAGCCCGACGCTTGGCTTCGGGCATGAGTTGAGTGCCTAAATAAAAATTTTTGGCATAACTCGCTGTGACTTGGCGGCACAATTCGTAGGATTCTTCCAAAGAAGCCAGAGTTCTCATGCACTGGAGTTTTGACAGTTGCAGCATCCGAGAATAAGAAATTTAAAGATTAGAACTGACATTCCCCCGTTGAGACAACGGGAGATTCTTTTACGTCTTTAGGAATGACGCATCCGAACCGAGAAACCTGGTTTTTGAACCGAGATTGAGGGTTTTCAGCAAATATTTTGGCTAAAAACCCGGTTTCACGTCGCCCGCGCGCAAATCCCAGTATTTATGAAAAATTCTTAATTTTTCATTTGTTATTGGCCGTTGAAATAGCCTGCGCTGTCAGCTTACCAGAAAGCACAGCACCTTCCATACTCGCAAGATAACGCTGCATTGTATAATCCCCCGTTAGATAGAAATTGCTAATGGGAGTGGTTTGGGTGGGACGGCACTCTTGACGGCCGGGAGTGGCTTTGTAGACGGAACGTGGGGTTTTGACTACGTGATATTTGAGCAGTTTGGCGGGTTCTGGGATTTGGTCGGGAAAGAGTTTTTCTAACTCGACCATTGTGGCTGCGACGATATCTTCGTCAGATTTGCCTATCCAGTCTTTGGCCGGTGCGAGTACCAGTTCCAGCATGGATTTGTCTGGGTTGGCATATTCGCGGCAGGTGTTGCTCATGTCGGCGTAGACGCTCAGCAAGGGCGATCGCGAGAACAGCAAGTGGTCGATATCTGTTAACTTGCGATCGAACCACAAGTGTACATTAATCACCGGTACACCCTCCAAACCTTCGAGCTTTTTGAAATAACCCATTTCGGCCCAAGGTTTCGGCATCATCAACTTCAGCGGGTCAACCGGCATCGCCGAAACGTAAATATCAGCCGTCAGAACTTCTGACTCTGCCCCCTTGACACCCCGAATCTGGAAACCGCGCACCGTGTTGTCATCATTGAGCAAAAACTCCCCGATGGGTGCATTCAGCCGGACTTCGCCACCGCGCTCAGTTATGTAGTCTACCATCGGCTGACACAACCTCTCCGTAGGGGAACCGTCTAAAAAAGCCATTTTCGAGCCTTTTGTCTCTTGCAAGAAGCGGTTGAGGGCTGTCAGCAGAATGGTTGCAGATATTTCGTGGGGGTCGATAAAATTCAGCGCCTTGGACATGGCGATGAATACTTCTTTTTCGACTCTGGGGGGGACGTTTTGCTTTTTGAGCCACTCGGAAAAGGAGTATTTGTCCATTTCTTCGACGTATTTCTGGCCCTGAAGTATCGCCGGAACCAAACCGAGGCCGAAACTTATTTTTTCGCCCCAGGTGAGCATATCGTTGTTTCTGAGGATAGCCACAAGGCCGTTGAAGGGAGCCGGAATATTCGGAAAGTCAAAGCGCGAATAGGTTCCGGGTGTTTCCGGCTGATTGAAAATCATCGAGTGCTCTTTCCATTGCAGCCGGTCTTCGATGTCTAGTTCTTTGAATAGTTGGAGCATATTTGGGTATGCACCGAAAAATATGTGGAGGCCGGTTTCGTACCAGTCGCCGTCTGCATCTTTCCAAGCGGCTACTTTGCCGCCGAGTACGTCCCGACTTTCTAGGAGGATGGGGGTGTGACCCGCATCGGTGAGATATTTTGCACAGGATAACCCTGCTAGGCCGGCTCCGGCGATCGCAACTCGCATTTAATACTACTGCCCTCTGTTCGCTTCGATTTAATTATACTTTACAACTCGTTACATTTTTTGGAAATGGGGCTGGTGGAGGTGAGGAGTGCGGGGATGCTCTGAGTTATTTTTGGCGTAGTTGAGTTATGGCGTTGCCATATTCGCCATGCGTGCTATAATGTGGTTATCATCCACATAGAGGTAAAAATTATGGGCGGTTTTGTCAGAGACGAGACGTTAGTACACGAAGCTAAAATTGTCTGGCTTGTAGATATCAGTAAAATGCCTTCTTGGGTGCGAGAGAGCGAAGTAGATTTTTGTAGCAGAAAAGGGGTCTCTAAAGAACGTCTTTCAGAGCTTCAGCAAGAAGGTCAAATCCTGTTGGGATATGCAGAATTAAAAGATGGTGCTCCCCCTACTTTTACTGAAGGAAATCACGAGTATTTTAACAGACGGATTTTCACAATTGGAGAAAAAGACCCTGAACTTTACAAAGTAGATTACCCAGTAGAAGCAGTGGAACCATTAAGTGTAGAACCCAAACTCAAGGGTCTACCTCCGAGTAAAAAATCTCAAATAGCTGTTAGAGTTCCTCCTAGTCTTTTTAGCAAGCTCAAAAGATATGTTCAGCAAACGGGCATATCTCAAACTGATGTCATAGTTAGCGCCCTAGCTAAACACCTAGATTCTGTCGAAGGTGTACCCATGATTCAGAGGATACTAGAACTAGAAAAGAGAGTTGATGCGTTGGAAATCCAGAGTTAATAGAGGCAGTAATTAGCCCAAAAATCCATTTGTAAGGTGGCCTTTGCCACCTTACTACACAATCTGTATAGACTTCAAACAACGATGGCACAAACAATTCAAGCTAGAAATGTTGCAATAAATGATTTGGAAGCCCAATTCAAAATTGAGTGGATTGAGGATGACCACTTCTTTCGGGAGTGGCAAGATGATTTGCCAGAAATAACTGATGCTGAAAAACAGCGACTAGACAGAGTGAAAGCAAGTTACAGAAATTTGCTCAAACATCCGCCACTTCTAGAAAATACAGTCAAAATGGTCGTACTGTCTCCGCTTTTAGATTTAGCTGATTTTTATCTGGCTCCTTTTCATGTTACTTCTGAAAAATCTGTAGAAATTATTGACGAAGATCAAGGACTAATTGTCAGGGGACAAATGGATGTTTTGGCTTTGTTTCAGGAGTTTTGGGTAGTAGTTGTAGAGTCGAAAAAAGCGGCGTTTTCTTTGGAAGTCGGTATTCCGCAGTTATTAGCTTATATGTTAGGTAGTGTGACGGGCGATCGACCTACTTACGGTTTGTTAATGAATGGCTCTAACTTCTTATTTGTCAAGTTGGTTAAGGGGGAAACACCGCAGTACGCTTTTTCTCGCTGGTTTTCTATGTTCAATCCGGGGAATGATTTGTACACTGTGCTGAGTATTTTGAAGCGTCTCGGTGAGTTGAATGTTGATAATATAGTTTAGCAAGCGATGCCGCGCAACGATGAATCAGAAACCGGGTTTTTCCGACAATCTTGCGCTTTCATCGAAAAACTTGGCAAAAAACCCGGTTTCTCGGCCGCGCAACGATGAATCAGAAACCGGGTTTTTCCGAGAATCTTGCGCTTTCATCGAAAAACTTGGCAAAAAACCCGGTTTCTCGGCCGCGCCACCACAACTCAAAAACCAGGTTTTTCCGACAATCTTGCGCGATCGCCCACAAAGGAAGTTGGTTGGGATTCGGGATCGGGTAGGCCGGGAATAGGGAGATATCTCCAATTACCACTAAACAATAGGTACATCGCACCTGCAAACACGATACCGCTAACAACAGCAGCAGTAATCTTCCAAACACTGTAGGGACGTTCGCCTTGAACTTCGGCGGTGCGAGCATTAACTATTACTTGATATTGCTTGTTTTGATAGCGATAGGCACACATCCACACTGGTAGCAAAATATGCTTAAAAGTGATAGCATTGTAATCTGTAGAAATGCTGTGAACCCGCTGCTCGTCGCCGCCGATATGTCTACAAACATCCCAGTGAATAGCACCCGCCATGATATTTTTAGCAGAGTCAAATCCTAGAGGGAGAGAAACTTGCGATCGCTGTGCTTCAAACCCAGCTAAATAAGATGAATTGTAAGGGCGCAATGACTCCTTGAGATGCCAAGGTTCTAGTGCATCCAGACGCGGGCGATCGACTGAAGTTGTCGCCGGAATCAGAATATCGTCAAAAGTGCGATCGACTCTGCCAGAAGCAGGCCACCACCTGGTATGTTGGACTTGGCGAGTTTTAGTTTCAGTTTCACCGTTAGCATTTGTTTCTGTATAACTCTCAGTTATGTAGTAGTGTTCTCCACGATCGCCCTTATAGTAACTCACCGTATAACAGTCGTAAGTCCAAAACGGCAAATAAACCCCTTGAATTTTCTCCGGTTGCGCCAGAGATTTCAAAGCAGAAGGAGCAAACCAGCGCTTGCTGAGCCACTTCTGAATGCTTTCTCTGGCTTGTTTATCAGTAACTTCAAAGGGTATAATTCCCTCTGGTTGCACCCTAGGGCTGGCTTTTACAGGTTGCGTCACAATTGGAGAAGCACAAAACGGGCATCTACCCGCTACTTTCGGCGGTTCAAAAGTAATACTTGCTCCGCAATCATTACATTTTACTTCCAGGGCTGTTGTGGATAAAGTTGTCAGCGCCGTGCGATCGATTTTTAGATATTGTTCGTAGGAATTTTCCTTTACTTCTTCCGCAGTTTGGGGAATTGCATCTTCCCAGCCGCAGTAACCGCACTTGAGTTTTCCTGCTTGGGGGTTGAACTCTAAATAAGCGCCGCAGCTAGGACAGGGAAAACGTTTAACAGCAGGTTCAGAAGTATTCATAATAGTTTATTGGTGATGTAATTGGTAATTGGTAATCGGGAAAGTATTCTAATTACCAATTACCAATTAACTAAAAATG
The DNA here is from genome assembly GCF_015207505.1 of Tychonema sp. LEGE 06208. GTDB lineage: Bacteria > Cyanobacteriota > Cyanobacteriia > Cyanobacteriales > Microcoleaceae > Microcoleus. The sequence continues at coordinate 14,260 of NZ_JADEWT010000001.1, read as the reverse complement.
CAAAATTTTAGGCTGCTGCGGTTGGGGGAGGCGGCGGTACTGTCGCCAACAAAGATGCTAATTCCGGTACTTGCGATGCTAATTTCCAGCCATCAAAACCCGCCCGCCAAACCATTACCTGATGTGTCAAACCATTTTGCAAAAGTTGCTCCAATCCAAAAGGGCCTAATTGTTGACCGTTTTGGGCAATATACCACTGAGTTTGTGTTGGTGGGGGGGGCGGCGGCGGTGTTTGCGATGCTGGCGGCTGCATCATATTTGTCATTTGCTGACCCATTGCCATTCCCATGCCTAATTCTAATGCTTGATTGCCGCCGCTGGGGTTATTTGCTGATGCTTCTATAGCATTAGCAGCTTGATATTGGGTATATTGCTGCATATTTCCCAGAAGTCCGATCGAGGCTCGTTTGTCGAGTGCTGCTTCCACTTCCGGCGGCATCGAGATATTTTCAATTAATATCTGAGTTAATTCTAACCCGAACTGCTGGATATTTGGCTGTAGGGCAATGCGTATTTGTTCGCCCATTTGCGTGTAGTTGGCTGCAAAGTCCAGCAAGGGAACGCGGGAATTGCCAACCCAATTGGCAAAGGCGCTGACTATTGTATTGCGGAGTTGTTCGCTAATTTCATCTACTTGAAATAGTCCGTCTGTGCTGATTAATTGTTTTAAAAGTTGTTCGGGATGGGAAACTTTAATGTTGTAGGTTCCAAAAGCCCGCATTCGCACTGGGCCGAGTTCTGGATCGCGGATAATTACAGGGTTAGCGGTTCCCCATTTCAGGTTGGTAAATATCTTGGTGTTAAAAAAGTAAACTTCTGCTTTGAAGGGAGAGTTGAAACCGTAGGGCCAACCTTTTAAGGTGCTCAGAACGGGTAAGTTGCGGGTGTACAGTTCGTGCATTCCAGGATCGAAGACATCGGCAACTTGGCCTTCGCTGACAAAGACTGCTATTTGTCCTGGTCGTACAGTTAGTTTAGCACCTTGTTTAATTTCGTTTTGGTGGCGCTCGAATCGATAGGCAATGGTATCGTTGGTGTTGTCTAACCATTGGATGATATCGATAAATTCGCCGCGAATTTTGTCAAAGAGTCCCATATATTTGTTTTGAGCTTTTGTTAAATTTTAACTTCAATAGGAGCGATCGCTGTTCCCGATCGCCATTGTAAAGTTTTTAGGTGCGATCGCCGCGCTCTGATGGGGGCGATCGCCCTTGCAGACAATTCACAATTCCGGTTCAATTCCAGCCGATCGCAGTTGAGCGCGTAATTGCTCTAATTCTTGTTCGGCGCGATCGGCTCTTTCAGAACCCGATAACAACAGATTACCTTGACTGTCCCACCAGCGAAGCCAAGGTAACTCAGCATTTTGATACATTCCTTGCCAAATTCCCAATTCCACCCCTAACGGTGCGATCGGATAATGGCCGCGATCGTTTGCCTGGACTAAATGATAGCTATTATCTACTAAATGGTAAACTTCAACACTCGCCTTAGTCACTTCATAAATTCCGTAAAATGCCGGACGGATCACATTTTCATAAATCCAGAATTTACCCGGCTTAGTTTCCTGTTTTCCCGATCGCAATAAAGGCGTTCTGTCCCGTTCTTCGGCACCATTGCCAGATACAAATTCTAACACAATTAACGGCGCTACAAATTCTTGCCACATCACGTAAGAACGGCGCAATTGACCGTCAATAGTTGGCGGCACATTGGGGACATAAAACCAGTCTGGCGCTTCTGCACCTTTTTCTAATGGGTCAGTCAATCGCCAATAAATGCCGCTGTCTTGACCGATGCAATAGTTCCCGTCAGCGTGAATTCTTTCTAAAACGGGAGTAATTGAATCGGTTAGTAAGATGCTTTGGGGATGTTCTTGAAAGTTTTTCACAAAAGTACCGTCAGATTCCGGTAGTTGAGTATGGTCTGGCCAGCCTGTGGGATTGTTTTCTACATCTAGGGAGAATTTCATGGTGTTATTTTGATTGCAGTCATTGTTGAAAGCGAGCTTTTGATTTTGATTGTAGGCGATCGATTTCATAGTTTCATTTCATAGTTTCATAGTTGTTGTAAGGTGCGCCACAAGCACCCTACCGAAATATAAATCATAGCAATTCCTCCCGTTCCTCAAATTCCCCTTGTTCTCCCCGCACTCAAGGTTCATCCTGAAAGCAACCGAAAGTTCTCTCAAAAAAAACGGGGGGCCAGCCTAAATCTTCCGGGGTTTTAGCCTCAGTTGCTGGTGTTATGGGCTGGAAAACTACAATAACTTCCAACTCTGTATCTTTGATACCAACGGGGATTTGCAAATGCAGCATTCCGTCGGAACCAACGCGCGATCGCACTTTAATACTTTGCATAATTAATAATTAACCCGTTAAATTTACTTTTTATTCTAGTTTAAAGAGCCTGGGTTGGGCCCTTGAAACCCAACCCAACACATAATGCTGATTCGACAAAGCTGCCGGAGAGCGCCAACCCAACCTACACCCACCTGCAACCCGCCGCGCCCCCGTCTCATCGCAGCCTCAGCCACGAGTGAGAGAACCGCCCGCAGCCCCGTGGCTCGACAAGGTACAATAAATGCGATCGTACTTAACGCTTATATTTAAAAAGCTACACACAACGCCACAGGAGACAACGGACGTATGGGAAAAGTAGTTGGCATTGACCTCGGAACGACAAACTCAGTAGTAGCCGTCATGGAAGGCGGCAAACCGGTTGTGATTGCCAACGCAGAAGGGATGCGGACAACTCCTTCGGTGGTTGCTTTCACAAAAGAAGGAGAACGCCTTGTCGGACAGATGGCCAGACGCCAAACTGTTCTCAACCCGCAAAACACCTTTTACGCTGTCAAACGGTACATCGGACGCAAATATACCGAACTGACTCCAGAAGCAAAGCGCGTCCCTTACACAACTCGCCGCGACGACAACGGAAACATCAAAATCAAATGCCCTCGCCTGAAAAAAGATTTTGCCCCAGAGGAAATTGCGGCGATGGTGTTGCGGAAGTTAGCCGACGAAGCCAGCCGCTATCTCGGACAAGAAGTCACGGGGGCTGTAATCACTGTTCCCGCTTATTTCAACGACTCCCAGCGACAGGCGACGCGGGATGCTGGCAGAATTGCCGGACTTGATGTCAAGCGGATTTTAAATGAACCGACGGCGGCTTCTTTGGCCTACGGTTTGGAAAGAAGAGAAAGTCAAACAATCTTAGTTTTTGATTTGGGCGGCGGTACTTTTGATGTATCTATCTTAGACGTGGGAGACGGAGTATTTGAAGTCAAAGCAACTAGCGGCGATACTCAATTGGGCGGCAATGATTTTGACTCCAAAATTGTTGATTGGTTGGCACAACAATTTTTAGAAAAAGAAGGCGTGGATTTGCGAAAAAACCGCCAAGCTTTGCAGCGGTTGATCGAAGCGGCAGAAAAAGCTAAGATTGAGCTTTCGGGAGTCGGGATTACCGAGATTAATTTGCCGTTTATCGATGCGAATGAAGATGGGCCTTTGCATTTGGAAACGCGACTGACTCGCGGTCAATTTGAAGGGCTGTGCAGCGATTTGGTGCAGCGGCTGCGCCGTCCGGTGAAACAAGCTTTGGCTGATGCAAATTTGAATCCTTCTCGGATTGATGAAATTGTGTTGGTCGGCGGTTCGACTCGGATTCCTTTGGTGCAGGAAATTGTTCGCAGTTTGATCGATCGCGAACCGAATCAAAATGTGAATCCCGATGAGGTTGTGGCGGTGGGTGCGGCAATTCAGGCGGGAATTTTGGCGGGGGATGTCCGCGATGTGCTGCTGTTGGATGTGACTCCGCTTTCCCTGGGCTTGGAAACTATCGGCGGGGTGATGAAAAAACTGATTCCTCGGAATACTACTATTCCTGTTAGGCGATCGGACGTTTTTTCCACTGCCGAAAATAACCAAACTGTGGTAGAAGTTCACATCATCCAAGGGGAACGGGAATTAGGTAGAGATAATAAGTCTTTGGGACGGTTCAAACTCAGTGGAATTCCGCCGGCACCGCGAGGGATTCCGCAGGTACAAGTAGCTTTTGATATTGATGCTAACGGGATGCTGTTGGTGACTGCTTTGGACAAAACTACCGGCAGGGAACAAAGCATTACTGTCCAAGGTGCTTCGACGCTGAGTCAGCAGGAAGTGAATCAAATGATTCGCGATGCGGAACAGTTTGCTCAAGCTGATAAATTGCAGCGGGAAAAAGTCGAAAAACGCAATCGTGCTGAAGCTTTGGCTTATCAAGCTGAGCGGCAGTTGCGAGAGGTGGCGCTCGATCGCGGAATGCAGTTTGCTCAAAGAAGCCGCCAGCGAATTGAAACCTTAATTCGGGAGTTGCGAGACAGTTTGGAACGCAACGACGAGCGGGGAGTTGACCAAGTTGGTTCGGATTTGCAAGATGCTCTTTACGATTTGAACCGCGAAGTTTCAGCTTTTGCTGATGATGACGATGATGATGATTTCTTTGAGTCTGTGAAGCGCACTTTTACGGGCGACGGTACTAAGCGCCGCAGCGATGACAGCAGCTATTATACCAATGCTAAGCCGTACAGGCGATCGACTGTCGATCCAATTCCCGATCGCTCCTACGATCGCTCCTACGATCGCACACCCGATCGCGATCGTTCATACGATCGTCAGGGCGATCGTAGAACCAGCACCAATCGCCCCACTCGCCCCTATCAAAATCAAAGCGACGACTGGGATGATGATGACGATTGGCTGTAATTAGTGGTTAGTCATTAGTCCCCAGTCATTAGTCCCTAGTTTGAAGCGGGGAAGCAGGATGACTAATGACTAATGACTAATAATTAATAACTAATGACTAATAACTAATGACTGATGACTAACTATGCAAAACTTTCGTAATTACTATCAAATACTCGGAGTTCCCAGAGACGCTACGGCTGATGAGATCAAAAAAGCCTATCGCCGACTGGCGAGACAGTTACACCCAGACGTGAATCCGGGTGACAAATTTGCTGAAGATAACTTTAAGGATATTAATGAAGCTTACGATATTCTTTCCGACATCGAAAAACGAGCTCAATACGACCAGTTTAGTAAATTCTGGAAACAAAAAGGATTTCAAGGGAAACAAGGCGTAAAACTTCCCAACTTCAAAACTTGGGGAAATAACAAAGCTAGCCGCCCAAAACCAGCCGAAGATATCGATTTTAGCGATTACTCGGATTTTAATAAATTTCTCGATCAAGTGCTAGGAAGGCGACGGGAAGTGAGGATGGCGACGGCGAATGATGCACCGCGAGTTCCCGCCTCGGAACCTTGGAGTACGGCTTCTAAGAAAACAAGTTATGTTGCTAATTATCGGGAAGATAGAAGGGATTTTGACGATCGCGAAATGCGACGCGAAACTAGAGAAATAGACGATCGCGAAATCAGAAGAGACATCGAGGCCAGGCTGACTCTGCCTTTGGAAAGAGCTTATTCCGGCGGTACCGAGCGCATTCGTTTGGATGACGGGCGGTGGATCGAGGTAAATATGCCTGCAGCGATGGTATCGGGCCAGCAAATTCGCCTGCGAAATCAAGGTATTGGCGGCGGCGATTTGTACTTGAAAATCACAGTTTCTCCCCATCCATTTTTTAGCTTAGAAATGTCGGATATTTGCTGCCAATTGCTGCTGACACCCTGCGAAGCGGTGCTTGGTGGAGATGTGGAAGTGCCGACGCTGGATGGCCCGGTGAAGATGAAACTACCGCCGGGAGTCACCTCTGGAAAGCGGTTGCGGATGGCAAATAAAGGCTATCCGACTGGAAATGGCGATCGGGGCGATCAGCTAGTAGAAATTCAGGTGTTAATTCCCAAGGAAATTAGTGAAGAAGAACGGGAATTATACGAAAAATTGCGGCAGATTGAAACTTTTAAACCGCGTCAAGATTTGTCGGTTTAACTCTGTAGTGCGCGCAATGCGTACCTTAAAAATGACAATGGCTCGTTACCAGGAAGAGCCTGGTAATGCTTCTGGGGCGAGGAAGAGCCTCTGTTGACCTCGCTGCTTAGGCAAACAGAGGAGTGTGCGAGATGTTTAATTTATTTAATTTTCGTTCCTTATACCATTTTTCTAAAAATGTGCTATGGATGAAGTCTTAGCCCCCCCGAACTCGCGGGGGGGGTAATATCTAGCGCTACTTTATCAAATTGGTATTACTACTAATTCTATTGAGCAATCCTCGATAACCTAAGTAAAATTACTGTTGCAATTATTTCTGAATTAGCCGAAAATTAACAATAAGCAATCCTAGATCCACTCCGACCAAGAAACCGGAATTTTTACTCAATCTGTCGGCTCAAACTGAATATTTGACAAAAAAATCCGGCTTCTGAACCCGTGCGTCTAGGATTAACTAAAGTAATTTTTCGACAATCAGGAGAAGTCTGCCGCCATGACTCAAATGCCGCCCCAATGCAACAATCTGCAAGAGCAAGTTGAAACTTTACTGCAACTGCTGCGTCAAGAACCGTCTTTGCGACAACAAGATATTACGGCGGTACAAGCGTCTCTAAAAAAGGCAATTTCTCCTGAATTTGAAATTGTGTTTGCGGGCGCTTTTAGTGCAGGAAAATCGATGTTGATTAATGCTTTGTTGGAGCGAGAATTGCTCTACAGCGCTGAAGGACACGCAACGGGTACTGAGTGTTACATCGCCTATGCTGAATCTGCCGAGAAAGAGCGCGTTGTTCTCACTTTTTCGAGCGAAGTTGAGATTCGCCAGCAAGCCTATGCTCTTTGCGAACAGTTAAATTTAACTACTGAGATAGATATTAATATAACAGATGTAGTAAATATATTATCCCAGGGATGCAGGATAATTATCCAAAAGGAAGGCGGAGAAAATAAATCGGAACTAGCAAAAAAAGCGAAGGCTTTGACTCTGCTGTTAGAAGGTTTTGAAGCGAATCGCGAGCGCATCCAAGCTGTCGATAACGCTACTTATTCGATGGAACAGTTTAATTTTTCCAATCTCAAGGAAGCTGCTAGTTATGCGCGGCGCGGTAGCAACAGTGCTGTGCTGAAGCGAGTTGAATATTATTGTTACCATCCACTGCTGAAAGATGGGAATATTATTATTGATACGCCGGGAATTGATGCGCCTGTCAAACAGGATGCGGAATTGACCTACGATAAGATTGAAAGCCCTGATACTTCGGCGGTTGTTTGCGTGTTGAAGGCTGCGTCGTCTGGGGAAATGACCACGGAAGAGACGGAGTTGATGGAGAAAACGCGATCGAATCCGGGAATTCGCGATCGGCTGTTTTACATTTTCAACCGCATTGACGAAACTTGGTACAACACGCAACTGATCCAGCGCTTAGAAAATCTGATTAATTCCGACTTTCGCGACACTACCAGAGTCTATAAAACCAGCGGCTTGTTGGGATTTTACGGGAGTTTGATTAGAGGGACAACCGGGCGCGATCGCTTTGGTTTGGATACAATATTTGCCGAAAGTCGCGATCGGGTTGATGCAGACACGAATGCGGTTAATTACAGCGAAAACAGTGAAGAAACACCGCAATTTGTCAGCGAATTTAACCGCTACTGCGCCAATTCCGGCAAACTGTCTGCTAGCAAATTTCGGATTTCAGTTAACAGCTACGAAACGCCCAGTCAAAACTACGTGCGGATTCTTGCGGAACAAGGTCAACCGTTAATTCAGCAATTAATTCAAGATAGCGGCATCGAAGATTTTCGCACAGCCATCACTGATTATCTCACCAAAGAAAAGCGCCCGCAACTGTTCAGAAATCTCGCTGACGATTTAGAAGATTTGTGCATTCAACTGCGGAAACAATACCAAACAATCCAGCGGAGTTTGGACAGCCAGCCCCGCGAAATTGAAGCGATGAAAGCCCAAGAACTTTTGCGGTTAAATCAAGAATTGCAGCAAGTCGGACAAGACTTTCGGGAACATATCGCCAAAGAAATCAATGAAATGATTATGAACAAATGCGATATTTTTGACATTGATTTTCGACAACTGCAATCTCGGATGATCCGCCGCTTGGATGAATTGTTAGACGGATTTTCGGTTGAGGCGGCTTACGGACGCACTTTGATGACTCATCCCCGCAATGCTACAGCACCTTTAATTGCTGTTTTAGTGGAAGCGCTTTATTATTTAGCGAATCAGTTGGAAGATATTTTAGTAGAGGCTACTAAGTCACTGATTGATAATTATTTCCAGTATCTGAAAGACAGTGTTCGCAAGTCGGAATACTATCGATTGCTTTATCGGTTGTTGGGGAATGACGGGGGAATTGAACAGCAGTTAGAGGAGTTGTCGCAGCGGGTTTCTCATGCTTTGGTGAATGCAGCGGGCGTGGAGTGCGATCGCTACGTGCGAGAAAGTCCCCGTTTTTACGACGAAGGAACGTTTTCGATTTACCAATTCCGGGAAACATTGCAGCAAACATCCCAAGGTTTTGACTGCGAAAACATGGTAGACGCGCAACCAGCAATTCGGCAATTGTTGAGGCTAGATTTTGAGCCGAAAGTATCTAGAACTATTCGACAAACTTTCCGCCAAACTGTGAATCAAACGCTGAAAGAGCATTTGTTACCGATGGCGGAGAAGCAAGCTGATGATATTTTGCAGAAATACAGTCAAGCCCGCGATTATTTGGAACAAACTTTAGCACAGGAAGCTGAGGAGAAAATTGCCAAGAATCTGCGGCTGCAAGATGAGAATGAAGAGAAGATTCAAGAGTACGATCGGGCGGTTTCTGGGATTAATGATTGTTTGCGGGCGATGAAGTTGCACGAGCATTTGTTGCCTGTAATTGTAGAAAACAATAGCGTTGCAGTGGATCTTGAGTAATTGTGCTATAATAGCCACCAAAGAGCGACTTTAATTCTATGAACCTTCGCCAAAAACTTCTAACAATAATCGAGCAACTTCCAGATGATAAGTTGGCAATACTTCTCAACCTCGCGCTGTTTTTGACAAGAGGGAAAGAATCTGTTCAACCGATGCTTGAATCTCAAGCTTATCAAGATTGGCTGAGTGCGGAAAATGACATTTTTGACGAAATATTTGCCGATGAACTTACGGCGCGGTGATGTAGTGTTGGCTCAAGTGCCAATGCCTTCTAGTCAGCTAACACAGTTTAAACTGCGTCCGGCTGTGATAATTTCGGCAGATAATCTCAACCAAATTCTTGACGATGTGATGGTTGTACCTTGTACTTCTAAGACAACTCGCCCTTTGAGGGTGGCTCAATATTTGATAACAGGAGATGAAATTGCATTAGCTGGTATTAGAGTGGAGTCTGTAGTTAGATGCGAGTCCATTTTTACCCTAAATAAATCAATGATTACTCGCAAACTGGGTTCTCTTTCAACTGAGGCTATAAACCACGTTAATCGCTGTTTAATGGTAGCTTTGGAATTAGAAATAGTAGATTAAATAGGACTTACACGAGGGTGGCAAGAATATGGAAGATAAATTTGATTTTCACAACTGCGGTAATGAGGATGCTTTATCTTTCGGTAACGCAATGCTTAAAGTGGAAAAACTCAAGGAAACAGTAAATAAAGTTTTGCCTGAATATGGGTTGGGAAAGAAACTAAATAGTTCGTTAAGCCAACAGAATCTAGATATTGATGTAGGTTTAACTACTGACCCAACACGTCATTTATATGAAAAATGGTTTGGTGAAGGTATAGATTGTGAAATTCTCAGCGTGGGTTCTCAGGGCTGGCAGAAAGGAAAGATTAAGCTCAAACTCAATGTTACTATAGAATTTTGCCCAGACGAACCTGAAGTCGAAGAAACACCAGAAAACAACGAATCAGAAACTAGCAAACCAGAATCACCCCTCGATGATTTGCGCCGCCAACTACTAAACTCGGAAAATCAACCGCACAATTCATGACTAAAACCCCAAGAATCCCCATTCCACCCGAAGTCAGAAAATACGTATTTACTCGCAACAAATATCAGTGCCAAAGCTGCGGCCAAACCAAACTAGAAGCAGAACTGACGATCGATCATATCATCCCCCTAGGGCGCGGCGGCAGCAACGACATCAGCAACCTGCAAACCCTCTGCCGCCCCTGCAACCAAAGGAAAACCGACAAACTAGACCCGCGCTTCCGGCGACACTTTGATCTGTGATACAGCATTTTTCAGGTAAGTAGGTACTAGCAGAGATAGAGGACACGGCAGTGCCGTTTCCCTACTGCGATCAATTCTCTCTTCTCTTTCTCTGTCTCCTCTGCGCCCTCTGCGGTTAAAAAATCCTACCATCTATAATACCGATAAGGATCGTCCCCATTCTCAAAATCCGCCTTATAATCCCAGTGATAAAACTCCCGACTAGAACCGTTAAACACAGATCCATCCGCCTTAAAAGTCGCCCCTAAATTAGCCAAAATCTGAGCATTTGCCCGAGTTTGCCGCCAGCGAGTAAAACGCAAATAAGTCTTATCATCCGCATTCAAACTGTCCGGGTCAATTTGAGAGAAAATCGCCACACCCTTACCAACTTGTACCCGACTTAACAAACCGTCACCACCGATTTCTCCCCCAGACTTAATCAACCAAGTATCATAAAAAGAGCGCGATCGCAAATCTGAACTGCTAAGCCCCTTCACCTCATCCCAACCCGGAACCGCCAGCGAACCACCGAAATCCTTCGCCTGCTGCAAACCCACGCCCAACGCCGCCACAGGCACTTGACGCGGCAAGAAAAACGCCTTCCCGCCAGCATTCAAATAACCGCGCAAGTCGGCATCTTTCATATTCGCTTCGGCCCCCACAATTGCCAAACCCACATCCTCAGAAAGCGCATTAGCCCGCTGATAAAATACCCCCAAACTGTCCAAGTTTTGGGCATCCTTGTCTCCCCCAATTAAAACAACTTTATCCGGCTTTCCAAGCACCGGAGAAGTCATCCCGTAACTCATAATTTGTTGCACTAACTGCGCCGCCCCACCATCTACAGAATAATGATCTTCCAAATCCAACTCGTTTAAAATCAACCGCCCTTTACCGTAATCCAATTCCATCAGCGGCGAATAAGCTAAATCAAACTCAGATTCCAAAATAGGCCGCCAACCGCTGCGGTGCGGCTTCTCAACAGCAGCGCTGCTGACACCGCCGCGATTTCCCCAATGCCAGCCGTACCAAGGCATACGTGCCGGACTAATTTTTACGCTTGTTTCCATCATATCTGGATAGGCTTCAAGCAGCGTGCTTTCCCCAGTCCAATCGCGCAAATCTTCACTGTCTAAACCGATAACAGCAGGATGGTTGCTATCAACTGGATAAGCGCGGCGGCTGACGTGGGGGGCAACCCGAAAACCCATGTTTTCCAGCCATTCTGGCCCTTGGGGAAATACAATTGCTTTGCCGCCATTGCGTACAAAATTTTCTAAACTTCCAGGCAATTTTTCCCCGCTAGAAAACGCTTCCCTACCGATAATTAGTAGGGGCAATCCCCCCGTGGTTGCCTCTGCATTACCGTTCCAGGGCACAAGCTGATGACCTAGCTGTTTTAACATTGCCGATGTTTTGCCGACTGGATCGAAAATTGCAACCTCATCTTTGATTTTGCTTCCATTGGTAAACACCCGGAAAGGGAATGTATCGGAATGCGGGCGATCGCCCACTCGCGCAGTCAAGCGAATTTCGCCGTCAGTCTTGCTGTAAACGGTATTTGGCAATTTTACATCAATTGGGAAGAATAGCGTGGCTGCTGGCTGAATAACTCCTTTCTTTTCGCCTTCTTTTACTTCGTTCCCTCCCACCAAAACCCGCCAATCAAATGCAAATTCTTGCGGTGTCCTGGTATCGTTAATTAACACTACTTGCTTGGCAAGTTTTCCGCCTACAAAAAAGTTGTGGTCTTTGGCAGTAAATACCGGATTAGCTCCAGCAATCCAAGCCAAAGTCGAGCTATTATTATTCATAATTGCCTCGCCGCCCGGATGAATAGTGTAAGCTTCTGGCTGCAAGTAATTCAAATAATTATTCGAGACTTGCTTCAAATAAACTCCTCGCTGCCCCGCTTGAAATGCCCCCATATCCACCTTATTTCTGCCAGCATCAGAAAGTTCCCAACCGTGTCCGTCATTCCAAGGAATCATCCCTCCAGACATTCCAAAAGTCCGCCAACTCCGCCAAGTATTTGTGCTGAATAACTCCTGCAACTTTTGAAAAGCTGGTGCAAAATCTAAATCCTTGTTAAAGTGCCAGCTTTTATACTTTTGACCTTTGACAAATTGCTCGGGAATTTTAGCTTTATAAGCCGTACTTTCCAACTCATAAGCCTGGTTGCCCAAATAAATTGCCGCAAACTCAGTCATCCAAGGTTCGCTGAGAATTGCCTGACTAAAGCCTTGGCGATTTCGCATCATGGTGACGTGCAACGGTGTCCCAAATTCCACTACCATGTAGGGCATTTCTCCGGTTTTGCTCCATTCGGAAATCCACTCTTCTCTCTCTTGCAGCGGAATCATATTTAAATAAGAATTCAGTGCATAAACATCGCCAAAGTTTGCTCCTTGGTGTACCATCACGGGTCTGGTAGGGTCGGCTGATTTAATAGCAGCTAAAGCATCATTGCCGAAGAGAGTCTTGATGGGCATGGGATCTCTGTCCCATTTCCTGAGAGTTCCTTCTATTTTGCTTTTTCCGATTTGGCGGGGATTTTGGTCTTCACTGTTGCCAAAATAATTAGGACTTGTTGCCCACATTAATACTGATGGATGATTGCGGTAACGGCGCATTTCTGTCACCATTCGCGCTTTCCAGCGGTCTCTAGACAAGGGGTTTTTCCACTTGCCGTTCCAAGCGATCGGACTAATATCTAAGGCCGGCACCATAATTGGAAAACCTTTGAGGTCTGCTCTTTCTGATAACAGTTCTCGAAAGTGCCACCGACCCCGTTCGTCGTGATTCCAAGGCCAGGTTTCTGCTATGTTAAAACCTGCTTTCATGTAGCTTTCAATTAATTTGTCAGCAACTTCTACTATGCCGCTTTCCCAAGAACCATCTGAGTGCAAGATTGGGCGGAGGCGAAACTCTGTGCCGTTGAAGAAAAATTTGCGCCCTTCTATCCAAAATTCGCGGAAGCCGAAAGGTTGGTTGTATTGGGTGTCGATGCCGCTGCCTTTTACTTCTAATTGCAGGGTGTAAAGGTTGGGTTTTTCTAGATCCCAAAGGCGGGGATTTTGCCAGTCCCACTGCACTTTTACTGTTTGAATTGGTTTGGCTTTGACGGTGGCGGTGCCTATAAATTTTTGTTCTACTTTGCCTTGTTCATCGAGCATTTGCGCGATTAGTTGAACTTGCCCATTTTGGGAAACATCTTTGAGTTCTATATCTAATTTAACTTGCTTTTTTCGGGTGGATGTTTGGACGAATACGTCGCTGACTAGCGGGCCTGGGGGAACGCTGAGGAGTCGCACTTCGCCGATGATTCCCCGCGATTGTAGCTTAGATTTTGTTGTATAAATTTCTGTGGGACTCATAATCACGGCTTTGTCTTTTTCTTCGGAGACTGCCGCGACTAAAATAGATAGGGTGTTGTCACCTGGTTTGACTGCTTTGGTAATTTCAACAGTACCGTAAGGCCATTCGATTTGACCGCAATTAATGCCGTTGACAAAGATTACTGCATCGGTGCTGACTCTGGCTAAGTCAATAAAAATTCGGCGGTTTTTCCAGTTGTCGGGAATGTTGGCTGTTTGTTGGTACCAAGCTTTTGATAGTTGTTCGCTGTTGAAGTTTTCCCAATCTTTGCCACTGCCGCGAGTGATGATTCCGGGTACGGATTGCTTGTTTTCTTTTTGCCAGTCTCCGGGCACCCAGATGGAGCCCCAGCTTGGGGATGTGGGGGGGGTTTGGGTGTTGCCAACTGCGGGGACAAATTGCCACTTTCCGTTGAGATAGATTTGGGATCGTTTGTTGTCGATCGCCCGAATGGCCGCGATGGTAAGATTGGGAAAGCCGATCGACGATATCGCACTGTTACTGACCGAATTGGCATTTTGAAGCGCGTAACCCATGAATCCGAAGACGGTGGCGGCTGCGAAGAATAATCCGATAATTTTTGCCAGCTTGTGATTCACCTTAAGTTTCTCCCAGACATGGGTGGAGCAAATTTGTCCCTTCATTTATCATAAGCTGCAGCCTCCATAAATTGCTCGGTTCCGGCGACTGGGGAGAGGGAGAGGGGAGAGGGGAGAGTGGGAGATGGGGAGAGGG
>NZ_JADEWT010000019.1 GCF_015207505.1 Tychonema sp. LEGE 06208 | reverse complement strand
ACTTTCGGAGTTAGCTATGGCAGAAATTGAAACCCAGATTCATCGTCTCCCCAATCTTCACAAATGGTTTGTAGAAATTTTCGCTAAACCCACATAGCTATTGGATCATTCTTTTTGTGGAGGTCTCTAATGTAAATGAAAGCATCCATTGGTTTGTATTCTCGTTAGCTGTGTTGAGCGATCGCCAACTGCCTAATCATGCAATTAGCCCGATCGCAGGCTGGTATAGTTTTTGCGTCAAGCAGGCACAAGTGATTCAGACGGAGAATTGTTTCAGGCAAGCACTTCCCGCACTTCCCGCACTTCCCGCACTTCCCGCACTTCCCGCGCTACCTGTATCTGACTATCTTCGTCTGCAACCAAAATGCTCCTACTGCGATCCTGACCGATTTTTCTCCCCCTGCCTCTTTGGTAAGTATGTGCGTTAGGAGTTGACAATAATCTTAAATACTGTTAAATATTCTCAATTAGACTTCACAAATTTTCAGAAATTTCAAGCCCTAACTCACAAATTGTCATAATTTATATTTATCATTCAATATATTGAATTGTATAAAACTTATAGATAATTTTCTAAAAATCTTGAGAATGCTGAAAAATGTTGGTATATTGGCCTATGGAATCTTGTATTTAAAGAGTTGTGGAAGCTGGCCCTGTCAGAATCCGAACATTGACAGCGCCCATGGGATCGAGGTAGCTCCCAGCCCGAGGAAATGCTGATTGATGGCATCTGCTCGCTAGCTCGAAACAAAATAAATGCAAAAGAATAGTAAGAGTGTTAAAAAAAGTGACAGTCTTCTTATAAGATTTGTAGGTTCATCATTGATAGCAAGCTCAACCCGCAGTTGGTAGCTTGTTTCCGGTGATGTCGGGGAGCCAGCCAGGATGTCACCAACCCATCCATAAAGGAGATCGATCGGGCATGAGTTTTTCAAATATTTCGGCGACGCAAAGACAACAACAAGAAGAAGCTTTCAAAAAAGTCCTGGCGATCGGTTTGTTAGCCTCAACCTTACTGCACGGCGTGGCGCTGCCCTTACTTCTGGCGTTGGTCAAACCTGCTGAATTTGCAGAGGATGCCATTGAAATTGTTGTGCTTGATGAGCCTAAAGTAGAGGAAACCAAGCCAGAGCCGGTTATTCCAGAAAAGATATCTCCCCCACCTGAGACGTTCAAACCAGAACCGCCACCAGAGCCAACTCAGCCAGAAAAGCCACCGGTAGCGGCAACGCCCCCGCCGATTCCAGAGGAGCCACCGATGGCGGCAACGCCCCCGCCGATTCCAGAGGAGCCACCGATGGCGGCAACGCCCCCGCCAGAGATCGAGAAAGAGTTGCCTTTAGCGGAAACTTTGCCGCCACCACCTCCTCTGGAGCCTTCCCCCCCGCCTCAACAGGATTTCAATCCCCCAGAAACTCCCAAAACCCCGATCGCCAACGAACCCAAAAACCCCTCGTCCGATCCTCCAAAAATCGATCGCCCCAGCACAACGGCGAGCCAGGAACCCCCTCAGAGCGAACCACCTGTTACCGCTTCCCGCCCCAAGGGCGCTGGAAGTTCGACAGACGTTACCAAAGATGCTGAAAATCCCAACTCCTCCGAGGGCCCTGAAAAAAATAACCCGCTTTCGTCATCTGCTTCGGGGGGTAGCGGGGAACCTTCCTCAGAGGCATTAAATCCTTCTTCCGGGCCCATCCAGCGATCGCCCGCGGCTGGCTCGCCAGTCACAGCTACTAAGCCAGGAGGCGGTGGCAATTCTGGAAATGCGATCGGAGGTGTAGGAAACCTCGCCTCCTCTGGTAGCCCGGTCGGAAGTGCATCGAACTCATCAGCCGGTGGAGGTGGAAATGGTGGCGGGGGTTCCTCAGAGCCATTTGGCAGCGGTTCCCGGCCAGTGCCAAAACCAACAAATCCAAGCAAAGGCGGGAGTCCTTCGCGCCCTTCCGGCCCGCCTCCGGGCACTTGCATTAGCTGCGGTAAACCTGAATATCCGAGCTCCGCCAGACAAGAAGGGCGGCAAGGCCGAGTGGAAGTCATGTTTGATGTTGACCCCAAGGGTAAGGCATTCAACATCGCGATCTTGACTTCTAGCAAGTACGACGACTTCGATCGCGCTGCGATTAAAACAGTAGAAAAATGGAAATTTGCCTCATCAGATAGTGGCATTCAAGGAAAAACTGCATCCATTACTTTCCAGCTCAACGAGTAGATTTCTTGTTAAATTCTAGCAATTTGGTTGGGAATTATTTGGCACCGTTCAAGCAACAGCAAAGTTAAAAATTGATTTTTTTGTAAACTATGAATTTGGGAATCTTGCCAGCAATATTAAGTAAATATCAACGACTTGGACTCGCTCTCTTACTTAGTTCCAACTTGGGAATTGCTCAGTTGTTTGTCAACCCTGACAGCGCAATGGCAGGAGTAATTACTCTACCCGATGGCGGACGTTGCGAGGGAGAATTGAGTGGGGGAAAACTTAGCGGTCCCGCTAGGTGCGAATATGCCAGCGGCGATCGCTACGAAGGGCAATTTCTCAACGGCAAACCTCACGGTAAGGGGACTTACACATTTAAAGAAGAAGGTCGATATCAAGGAGAATTTGCGGATGGGGAATTCAACGGTCAAGGTGTCCGCGAATTTGCTAACGGCAATCGCTATGAAGGGACTTTTAAAAACGGTGAGTTCGACGGAACTGGCATTTTTACTTCAGCTAACGGGCTTCGTTACGAAGGCACTTTTGCCAACGGTTCTCCCAGCGGCCGAGGGGCTTTTACGTTCAGTAATGGCACTCGTTGCGAAGGAGATATTAAGGAAGGAAAAATTCAAGGCAAAGGTGTTTGTCAATATGCTAATAAAAACCGCTACGAAGGAGAGTTGCTAAATAACCTACCTCACGGACAGGGAATTTATGCTTTTGCGGTCGGAGGGCGTTATGAGGGGCAATTTAGCGAAGGGCAATTTCACGGCAAAGGGGTTCGCGAATATCCGAACGGCGATCGCTATGAAGGAGAGTTTGTCAAGGGCAACGCTCAGGGTCAGGGATTGTTAACTTTTAAAGCAGGGGGACGCTATCAAGGGCAGTTCGAGAATGGAGAATTTAATGGTGAGGGTGTCCGCGAATTTGCTAATGGCAATAGCTATAAAGGCACTTTTGTCAAGGGTAAGATGAGCGGGAAAGGAGTTTATATTTTTGCCAATGGCGATCGCTGCGAAGGCGAATTTAGCGAGGGTCAGTTCAACGGCAAAGGTACCTGCATTTACGCCAATGGCGATCGCTACAATGGCGAATTCCTCAACGGTCAGAAACACGGTCAAGGTTCCTACATTTATGCAGATGGAACTAAGGTAGAAGGAAATTGGCAACAAGGTCAAATTCAAAAATAACCTTATAAAAAGGATTTAAATCCTCGCCGTTTTGTTCGTGCAGCTTGTTGAAAAGGGTGCAAAGTCTCAGTTTAAACCTAGCAAATTAATTTCCAGTGTTTATACAACGAAAAAAACAATGCCGGCGGATTGTCTCCTTATTAATGAGTTTTGTTGTAGTTTTGCTCCTCAATAATGGGGTTCAATCCGCACCTGAAACTGGCACTCAAATTCTTTGGGATACCTATGGAATTCCACACATTTACGGAGAGAATACTAAAAGCCTTTTCTACGCTTTCGGGTGGGCGCAGATGCAAAGTCACGGTAATCTGATTTTGCGTCTTTACGGGCAAGCTCGCGGGCAAGCTGCCGAATTTTGGGGCGAAGATTATCTGGAATCCGATCGCTGGGTGCAAACTATGGGAATTCCTAATCGCGCCAATGCGTGGTATGAATCACAAAATCCCATTTTTCGCAACTATCTCGATGCTTTTGTTGGCGGAATGAATGCCTATGCAAAAGAACACCCAGAGGCGCTCACCGAAGAATTAAAGGTAGCATTGCCCCTCAAACCGGTAGATGTATTGGCACACGAGCAGCGCGTCATCAATTTTACTTTTGTAGTCGATCCAGAGCGCCTTGAAAATCTCGCTGAAAATGATACCCCCAAAGGCTCTAATGGTTGGGCGATCGCTCCTTCCCATTCTCAAAGTGGCAATGCCATGCTATTGGCAAATCCTCACCTTCCTTGGTCGGATTTATATTTATGGTACGAAGCACAACTGGTTGGCCCCGAAATTAACGCTTACGGAGCGACTCTCGTCGGATTTCCTGTATTAACGATCGCCTTTAATGACAACTTGGGATGGACTCATACTGTCAACACTCACGATGGCTGGGATGCCTACGAATTGCCCCTCGCTAACGATGGCTATCGCTTCGATGGCGAAGTCCGAAAATTTGACAGAGAAGAGAAGGTTTTAAAAGTCAAAGAAAAGAATGGGAATTTGCGATCGGAATCTCTAGTAGTGCGGCGTTCTGTTCACGGGCCGATTGTCACAGAAAAACAGGGCAAAGCGATCGCCCTGCGCGTTGTCGGACTCGAACAGTCCGGTGCTTTAGAGGAGTGGTGGGATATGGCACGGGCCCGGAATTTCAATGAATTTGAGGCTGTTTTAAAGCGCTTAGAAATTCCCATGTTTACCGTCATGTATGCCGATCGCCAGGGGCATATCATGCACTTGTTTAACGGTCAAGTCCCCATTCGCAAAAACGGAGATTTTAAATACTGGTCAGACACAATCCCAGGCGATACGTCAGAGACTTTGTGGAGCAAAAATCATCCCTATGCGGATTTGCCGCGCGTTGTCGATCCGCCCAGCGGTTGGTTGCAAAATACCAACGATCCCCCCTGGACGACGACGTTTCCCAGGGCGATCTCACCGGATAATTATCCCGCCTATATGGCACCGCGCGGCCCGATGGATTTGCGATCGCAGCGATCGGCAAAAATGCTTTTAGAAGATCAAAAAATCTCTTTCGATGAATTGATACAATACAAACATTCCACTCAGGTAGAACTCGCCTCACGCCTCCTCGATGATTTAATTCCCGCCGCACGGCAAGGCAGTGAAAAAGCGCGCCGCGCTGCGGAAGTTCTCGCGAATTGGGATCGGAAAGTCGATGCTGACAGTCGCGGTGCGGTGCTGTTTGCCTTTTGGAAAAAAGCGATGAATGCTAATGAGTTATTCGCCAAACCTTGGAGCGAAGATGCGCCGCTAACTACGCCAGACGGGTTGGCAAATCCTGCGGAGGCGGTGCGAGTCTTGGAAGCTACAGCAACCAAAGTTGAGGCAACTTATGGCGCTTTAGATGTGGCATGGGGGGAAGTCTTCCGATTGCCTGGGGAGGCTAATTTGCCTGCAAATGGAGCTGACGGTGCTTTGGGTGTATTTCGCTCAGTATGGTTCGCTCCACGGAAAGACAATCGCTTTCAAGCGGTTGCGGGCGATTCTTTTGTCGCCGCGATTGAGTTCTCCAATCCGGTGAAAGCGATGGCGCTAAACAGTTACGGCAACGCCACTCAACCTGGTTCGCCCCACGCCGGCGATCAGTTGCAGCTATTTGCTCGCAAGGAATTGCGCCCTGTATGGCGATCGCGATCGGAAATTGAAGCTCACCTGAGTTCGCGCCAGAAACTATAGGAGAAGGAAGTTCGGCAACGGATTTTGTAACGGATGTAACGGAGGTAACGGATGTTCGGCAACGGATTTTGTAACGGATGTAACGGAGGTAACGGATGTTCGGCAACGGATTTTGTAACGGATGTAACGGAGGTAACGGATGTTCGGCAACGGATTTTGTAACGGATGTAACGGAGGTAACGGATGTTCGGCAACGGATTTTGTAACGGATGTAACGGAGGTAACGGATGTTCGGCAACGGATTTTGTAACGGATGTAACGGAGGTAACGGATGTTCGGCAACGGATTTTGTAACGGATGTAACGGAGGTAACGGATGTTAGGAAGTTCGGCAACGGATTCGCAAGGACGGATGTAACGGATGTAACGGATGTCAGGAAAAAGTTAAAAGACCTCTTTCCGTTTCCCCTTTACCCATCGCGCAACAGGCGGCAAGCATAGCCACCGACTGCAACGAGCAATAAGCCGATGGCGGAGATAGCGTATAACAAAGCCATGCCAGCACCGGCACCTGTCCCGATAATTGGGCCAAAAATAGTTGCTAAAAAACCGGACGGTTGCATGGCGGGTTCAAAAACGCGATCGGCAAGTGGGCCTGCGATCAATAAACCGATCGCTGAGGCCAATTGCACGATAACTGCTCTGGTAGCAAAAACGCGCCCCTGTACCTCTGGTGCGACTTCCGCCAGCCAAATCGCCTCGTTGGAACTGCCGAGGATGGGGAAATTGAAAGACGAACAAAATTGAGCGGGAATCCAGATAGAAAGCGCCTCACCGAAACCAAAGACTATTTTACTCAAGCCCGCGCCTGCCATGCCCAGCAGAAAGCCTCGGATTCGGCGTTTGGGGCCGCCCCAAATACTGACGAACAATGCTCCTAAAACGCCACCGGCGCCGGCGGCGGAAAGTATAGTACCGAGGATTCTGGCATTGTTGCCGGTGCGTGCCAGAATCATCGGTGAGTAGAGGGCTGCGCCGATGTCGTGAGCGAACCAGAATAGCGAAACCAACACCAGCAAGGCAAGCAGGCTGGGACGATCGACGATGTAGCGGAATCCGAAGCTGAGTTCTTGCAATAGGTGGGAGTGAGTCTGCTGGGGATTGGAGGCGATATTGCTCCGCAATGCTGGCGCGATCGCGGGCTGGGGTATTTTGACAGATACTAGGGTGGCGATCGCGATTGTAAAAGTTGCCAGGTCGATCGTAAAAATCCCGCCGGGCCCGATCGCAGAATAGAGAATCCCTGCCAACGTCGGAGCAATAATACTCGCGCCGTAATTTGCCAAAAAACTTAAACTGCTAGCGCGGCTGTAATGCTTTTCTGGCATCATTGTGGCGATGGCTGCTGAGTAAGCTAACTGCTGAATTTGGTCAAAAATTCCGTTAATCGCACTCGCTACATATAAATGCCATAGTTGCAGGTTTTGGCTGATATAAAGTAATAGGATAGCGAGCGTTAACAAAGCTGAAACCGCATCGCCGATCGCCATCAAAAATTTTCGATTCCAGCGATCGACGAGAATGCCAGCAACCGGAGCAAGCAAGATGCGCGGCAATTGAGTAAAAAACATCAACAAAGCCAAAGCCGTCGCTTGATGGGTAGACTCCCAAATCCAAATAGTCAGCGCAAACCCGGACATAGCGCTGCCAATCATCGAAGCAGTTTGTCCAAGCCAAAGTAGAATAAATTTTTGCATTAAATAGACAATTGATAGGATTTAAAATTCTGAGGATAGGGTTTTTTAGACAGGAGAATGATATCAAATCCTCTCTTCATCGGAATAGTAAATTCGAGTTCGCTGTTGACTGTTAACAGTGAACAGTCAACAGTCAACATCATTCCGGTGTTACCGGAAATGATATGACACCCGCATCAAACCGCACGCCACTCTCATTAAAACCAAGGCCATTGTTGACTAAGTGGAGATAATTCTTCATATTGCTGCCTCGCCTCCTTGCGGTAAAATTTCGCCAAATGCCGCTGCCGCCACATCATTACGCCCGTCACAAACAGTACAATGGGTGCTAATCCTGCGATCGCGTGTACCAGCCGCAAGTAAATTCCGCCATAGCTGCCAATATGTAGCGGATAAAGCGAGTTGAGAATTCGATTTGCGACAGAAGCCGAATTTACACTGTCAGCCTGCAATATTTCGCCACTGTATTGGTCGATAGAAATCGTGCTAATCCCGTTTGGGTGCGGGTCATTAGGAAATTTCTTCCTGACTTTAAAAGTTGCTTCAGGTGTCAAAGGCAAAGAAATAAAAGTGGTTTTAGCTTCCGGCCAAACAATACTAACTTGCTGTAATATTTCATCAAGGCTTTGCCTCGAACTGCTAGAATTGGGATGAGAAGTCAATGCTGGCTGGGGCTTTTCATTGGTTAGCCAATACAGAGTAGATTCAACCGGCACGTAAAAAATTATCGCTGTCCCTGTAGCAGAAATGAGGATTAGAAAAGCGACCGATACAATCCCAGAAACGTTATGTAAATCAAAGACAGTCCGCTGCCAATGAGCTTTCCAATTAATCGAAAATCCGCGACCCAAATTACGCCAACCAGTCCACAATACCAAGCCCGTAAAAATTATTCCTAGCATTACCAAACCGCAAATACCCACAACAAAATGACCGAATTCTCCTCCAGCTAATTCCGCGTGTAACGTAAAAACAAAACCTGTAAAAGTTTCTTTTTCAAAGTGCGTACCCGTAATTTCTCCGCTGTAAGGATTGACATAAACGTTAACTACTTCCTCACTCTTTGAAAGCATCGAAACTTGGCAAACTTCCTTCGCCGATCGCGGTAGCAAGATACTAAGAGCCTGATTTTGCGGATAAGCTTTTTCGACAAGTTGCAGGACATTTTCCAGCGGTATCCGTTCGGCTTGAGGAATTACTTGCAGGAGTTGGGGATTGAAGAACCGCTCGATTTCGGGACTGAAAACCAGCAAGCTACCCGTTAAAGCAATTACTGCTAAAAATATTCCTACCACCAACCCCAAATACAAGTGCAGTTTAAATGCGAGTTTGCGGAACTTCATCTGGAAATTTTTCTCAAAGCCGTTAACTGTTCTCATTAAGGTAAAACCGATAGTCCGACAGGGAATGAATTCCCTGTCTCAAAGCTAAAGTCCTCGCTATTAGGACTGAGAAAAACACTTTGGGAGCATCTCATATTTGTAAAAAGACTTCTTTTGACTCCTTCTTTCTTCCTCTTTCCTCCTGTCTCCTGTCTCCTGCCTCCTACCTCCAATTTCTAGCTTGGCTGCAAAAGTGAGATGCTCCCAACACTTTTCAACTCATTAGTCCTATGTAATACCAATTTAATGTGAAGTTGCACATATCTCGATCCCCCTCGCATCCCCCGAAAGCAAGGGGGACTTTGATCGGAATCTTGTCCCCCCCTTACTAAGGGGGGCTAGGGGGGATCGGATTCTATGCAGCCTCATAAAAAATTGGTATAAGAGGACTTTAGCTATTAGACAGGGAGTTTCAACCCCTGGCGGACTAGCGGGTGCGAGGACTGGCAGACTAACAGCTTAAATTGACACGCCTTGGGTTCTTGGAGTGTCCCTACGGGGGATACTAAACTACCTCATAAACCTGCAATCTGCTGTAATTACCAGTTAAGGCGGTAATTAACACTGAGAGTTAAACCTCTCGCTGCATAATTAGAGCTGTCTGAGCCAAATCCAGCTAAGTATTGCGACAGCACAGGAAAATATTGATTGTTCAATAAATTCTCAACTTTGACTTGTAGTTCGCCCAATCCAATTTTCACCGAGCTGATGTAATCCAACGTGAGATAGCTGCTAATCGGGCCGCCATCCGAGCCGTCTTTGAATGCTAGATCGCGATTTCCAGAATATAATAACTGTAACCGATTGTTCCATCCCGGCAAAGTTTCATTTTGCAGATAAGCTGTTAGCTTGAGCGGTGGAATTCGGCTGCTATCGAGGGCGAGAGAACGGCCATTGTCGTCCTCATATTCACCTTGAATATAAGTAGCAGTACCGCCGAGCGACCATGCTGGTGCAGGTTGCCAATCCACAGTTCCTTCTAAGCCGTAAATACGTTCTGGGGCGCGGATTAGTTCCAGGCGGCCTGTGTTGCCAACTGGTTGAAAATTCACTCCTAAATCGGAGGTATTGTAAAAAGCAGCCAGCGACATTTGCACCGATTGCCATCCTCCTCGAATGCCAATTTCGTAGTTGTTGACTTTTTGCGGTTGAGTTACTTCTAACGAAGATTCAATTCCGACAAAATCGTCGGGGGGTTGGCGGAGGATGCGACCGAAATCGGGAACTGAGAAACCTTGAGAAAAGTTGCCAAATACGTTGAAGTTGTTATTTAGTTTATAGACAGCTCCTGTATTAAATAAAGTGGCGTTAAATTTGCGATCGCCTCCTTGGATCTGGCGATCGTTAAAAGTCGTATAATCATTGACTTCTAACCCGATGCGTTCGTGACGTATCCCGCCACTTAGAATGACGATATCGTCAATATTCCATTCCACTTGACCGAAAAGGCCAAGGCTGTTGTAAGTGTAAGGAGGAACGAAAGGACGCTCGGAGATTTTCCGGTAAACCCGGCCGCCACTTGTGTCAAATCTCTCCGGGTCGTACAGGTCGAAACGCTGTCTGCTATCTTCAGTAACATAGTCAGAACCCCAAGTTAATCGCAGATTTTCGGCACGGGATAAAGGAGTGACGATCGCCAATCTACCTCCTATCTGTTCGTTCTCGCCTCGCGATCGAGTAACGCCGAGAAATGGCCCAAAGAAATCGGACGTGCGGTAATCAGAGGGAACACCTACATTGGAATTAGTTCGATAGTAGATTTGACTTTGAAGGCTGCTGCCAAAAAGGTTTTGGTTGGTGTAACTTAGGTTGAGCTGTGTACTTTTATTTCCCGGTGTTTCCCCGTCGATATCCAAATTTCCGGTGCGGATGGCCCGGGCTTTTTGTCGTCCTTCCCGATCGTCAACGCTAAAATCTTGGATCACATTGGGATCTTGGGTTTCCCGATAGTGATTGACAGTTAGTTGCAGCCGCTGTTGGGTGTCCAAATCTACCCCGACTTTGCCCATCACGTTGAAGAGGGTGCTGCTATCTCCGCCGAGTTCAAAAAAGGGAATACGATCGCCTTTGGCATCGTAAAAAGCTCCACTTCTGGCGATCGAGACAGTGCCGGTGAAATCGAAATTGCCACTTCGGCCAGAAATCGTCTGCTGAGCGTTAAAGCCTAGAGCATCTTCTGTATTTGTTAAAGCGCTACCGACGCCAACTTCAGTAACAGCAGTTAGCCTTTCCTCAGTTGGCCGGCGAGTAATAATATTAATCACGCCACCCGTAGCCTGAGAACCGTAGATTGCGGTAGACCCCCGCACTACCTCAATGCGTTCGATCGCACTGGGATCGATGTTTCTAAATTCTCTGCCAAAAGATTGAAGATTGGTCGTTTGCGGCACGCCGTCAATCAGAACGGAAACGTCGCGCCCCCGCAAAGTTTGTCCATAAGTGCTACTTTGTTGAGTCGGAGGCGCGAAACCAGGAACCTGATTTGCCAGAGCTTCCCCGATATTTCTCGATTGCCCTACCTGCTGCTGAAGTTCTTCTGAGTCTACAACTGTTATAGAGCGCGGCACGTTTGTCACTCTTTCTGCGGTTCGCGTTGCAGTAACGACGATTTCAATCGAGTCTCTCCCCACCTGTGGCGTTATAGCGGGTGGCTGTGTTGGTGTTCCTGGTGGCTGTGCTGTCGGCGGTAAGGGTTCTGTTGGTGTTCCTAGTGGCTGTGCTGTCGGCGGTAAGGGTTCTGTGGGCGTTGCTGGCGGCTGCGCTGTCGGCGGTAAGGGTTCTGTGGGCGTTGCTGATGGCTGCGCTGTCGGCGGTAAAGGTTCTGCGGGTATCTCTACCGGCTGCCCTGTCGGTGGTAAGGGTGCTGCGGGTGTCCCCGGCCGCTGTGTTGTAGGAGCCGGTGCAGGCGGGCGAGCAGTCATCTCCGAGCTGGGTTTTAAGCCCAGAATCAGACCCGCAGTGTTAGGAATCACCCGTGCTACTGGTTGACCCCTCTCGCCAATCACTTTGATGCGGATGGTGTTGTTATCTAAAGGAGTAACGGTGACAGAAGCAATTCCCGCAGCCGGTTTGTCTTGACGAAACTCATTTCCCCCCGGTAGTCGCAGTTGAGCGGTGATGACATCAGCTTGTAAAGTTTTGCCAAAGCTGGTGCTGAAGACTTGCAGGGGTCTTCCATCTTCAGTGTCTAGGATGATTTCGATGCCTTCTGACGTGGGGTTGAGGCGAACGCCCGTCACCTGCGCGATGGTGGAAGCGCACGCCGACTGAGCGATTAACGCTGGCACGACTCCTGCCAGCCCGAGGCTGCTTAATAATTTCTGCGATCTGTTCATTACTCTTGAATCAACAATTAATGGAACTTCGGATATGTGGTTGGCGTTGCTTGCACAACCTGATTTGTGGCAGCGTGGCTGCTTTTCTCTGGCTATTGAAACTGACTTGCCGAAGATCCTGCCCAGTTTTCGGGCGCATTTCGAGCCGATTCTCCCGTCCCTAGGGGATTTGTCTGGGAATGCAGGAGGTGCGTGAGGACAAAAGCCTCAGTCCGGTGGCGCCTTTGGGCGAGTTGGCACAGTGGGCGCGTTCCTCGGTTAAAGGCAGTAGTCGCTGGACACTTAATGAGAAAGTGCCTTAATTAGATAACAGAGTCCTTGCATCTGTCAAGAGCTAACTAATGCAAATTAATTGCATTTTAGATTGGTATGCGACCCTTCTATCTAGTTGGGGACTACTTGCCTATTATGGTTAATGGTAAGATCTTGACAAACGAGCGCCTAAAATGCTATGGCAAGAGTTAGAAAAAATTCTCATATAGGAAATGACAGGAGTCAATAAAATACCTCAAGCACTCTTGACAATTGATATCATCTAGTCTACTATCCTTAAAGTCGATAGTCGTAAAGTCCCTGAAGCTGATGTCGAAGCTGGCTCGGACTGAAAATTGCCCCAGAGCCATTGCCGAACAGGGCGATCGACCACAAAACGTGAAAACAAGCGTTAATCACCCGAATTGAAGACTAAAACGCGCTGATGGGAGACTGGTAACGCCTGACAACTGTTCACAGAAAGTATATGTGGCAAGAATTTGGCGGAACTGGTTGGCGTACTGCAAACAAGATTTATAGGTAAAAAAGAATCGATGAGTGACGCAAGCATTAAGGGAAACCAACTCACCGAAAGTTGTACCAATTTGGTGGAACTCCTACAAAACAGAGCGCTACACCAACCAGAGCAGAAATATACATTTCTGTTAGACGGAAAAACTGAAACCGCCAGTTTGACTTATCGACAGTTAGATGCGATCGCCCGATCGCACGCCGTGCGACTTCAGAAATTGGGGCTGACTGGCGAACGAGCCTTACTGCTTTTCCCGCCAGGATTGGACTATCTCGCCGCCTTTTTCGGATGTTTGTACGCCAAAGTTATCGCCGTTCCCCTCTATCCGCCGAAGCGGAAACGGAATTTAGGGAAAATTAGCGCCATCGCCAAAGACGCAGGAGCAACAGTTGCGATCGCTCCCACACGACACCTAGAAAATTTAGAGCAACTGTGCGAGCAAGCCCCGGAACTCAAAGCGATGCACTGGCTGAGTGCAGAGGCGCTTTCCGATGACGGCGAAAAGTGGCAGCAGCCAGCCATCCATCCCGACGAAGTGGCTTATCTTCAGTACACTTCCGGCTCAACCTCCACCCCCAAAGGCGTCATGGTGAGCCACGCCAACGTTTTGTACAACATCGAATACATTCACCGAGGCTTTCACCACGATGCCGAAAGCGTTGCGGTAACGTGGCTTCCCCCCTTTCACGACATGGGGTTAATTGACGGATTGCTCAAACCTTTGTATCTGGGAATTCCCTCTTACTTCATGCCGCCAGCCGCGTTTATTCAGAACCCGATGTGCTGGTTGGAAGCGATTTCACACTACAAAGCTACCCACAGCGGCGGGCCAAATTTTGCTTACGATTTGTGTGCTAGCAAAATCTTGGGCGATGGCCAAAAAATGCTCGACTTGAGTAGTTGGCGCGTGGCCTATAACGGCGCAGAACCGATTCACAAAGAAACCCTAGAACGATTTACCAAAGCTTTTGAACCCTGCGGTTTTCAGGCGGATGCCTTTTGTCCTGCTTACGGAATGGCAGAAACCACGCTAAAAATTGCCACGGTTCGCAGCGGGACAACACCGACTTTCTTAGCTGTTGATGCTGGGGCGCTGGAAAATAATCATATTGTAGAAGCATCAACAGGCGAAGGGGGCGCGAGAACTTTAGTCGGCTGCGGTTTCCCTGAATTTGGGACTAAAGTTGCGATCGTCAATCCCGAAACTCTGACGCCATGCCAGCCGCAGGAAGTCGGAGAAATTTGGGTAGCCGGCCTCACAGTTGCGCGAGGCTATTGGAATCGCCCAGAAGAGACAGAAAAAACCTTTCAAGCATATCTTTCAGATACCAGCGAAGGGCCATTTTTGCGAACCGGAGATTTAGGCTTTTTACGCGACGGAGAACTGTTTATTACAGGGCGACTCAAAGATTTGATTATCATCCGAGGTCGCAATCTTTATCCCCAAGATCTAGAAAGAACAGCAGAACGGAGCCATCCCAGTTTGCGGCTAGGGGCGATCGCGGCATTTTCCGTAAAAATTGCAGGCATTGAACAACTCCTTATTGTCCAAGAAATAGAATCTCGCAAAACACCGACCAATAGCGAGGAAATTATCAGCGCCATCCGATCCCGCATTGCGATCGAATATGAAATACAAGCCTATGGAGTAGTGCTGATTAAGCCCGGAAGCATTCCCAAAACGACCAGCGGTAAAATTCAACGTCGCGCCGCCTGTGCTGACTTTCTAGCTAACAAATTGGAAGTTGTCGCCAGTAGCATTTTAGAGATATCTAATTTTGTTGAAATAGAGAATCGCCTGACGCGAGAAAATCTGCTGACAGCCGAGTTAGAACAACGGCAGGCACAGTTAGAAACCTATTTGCGACAGCAGGTAGCGAGGGTGCTGAAAGTCAGCGTTTCCCAAATCCCATCGGCACAGGATTTTAGTAACTTGGGTTTCGATTCATTGGCGGTATTTGAATTAAAAAATCAGCTCGAAACGGATCTCAAAATTGCTTTATCAATAGAAGACTTATTCGAGAAATTAAGCCTTGCTCAACTAACAGCCAAAATTTTAGAAAAATTGGCAGAAGCGCCGACACTTGAGTCTATTCAGGCAGTTTCTCGCCTACAAAACATCCCCCTTTCTTTTGCCCAAGAGCGCTTATGGTTCTTTGACCAATTGGAACCAGGAAACCCCTTCTATAACCTCTGCGGTGCAGTTCGGATTACAGGACAACTCAATGCAGAAACGCTCAGACAAAGTATTGAGAAAATTATCGAGCGACACGAGATTTTAAGAACTGCGTTTGCTGGTGGAGAAAAAGCCCAAGTACAAATTATTTCTGATGCAAAAAGTTTCCCATTACCGCTGATAGATTTGAGCTATTGCTCCCCGGAGAAACGCGAAAAAGCAGCGCAAGAACTGTCGTTGCAAGAAGCACAATCGCCCTTTGATTTGACTCAGCCAAATCTGCTCCGCGCCAAGCTTCTGCACCTATCTGAAATAGAACATACCCTGCTCTTGTCCGCCCATCATATCATTTTTGACGGGTGGTCTTTGGGCGTATTTTTACGGGAAATAGCTGCATTTTATGAAGGATTATCTAATAAGAATTTAGTCGCGATTCCACCGCTGCCAATTCAGTATGCAGACTTTGCAACTTGGCAGCGCCAACAAATGCAGGGAGAAATATTAGAAACTCAACTTACTTACTGGAAACAGCAGTTAAGTGGCAGCGCAGCGGTTCTAAATTTACCAACAGACTTTTCTCGTCCCGCTGTTCAAAGCTACAAGGGAGGTCGGCAATTATTTGAATTGCCAGAGCACTTAACCGAGGCAATTAGACAATTGAGTCGCCGCGAAAAAACTACTTTCTTTATGACATTGCTGGCAGCATTCAAAACACTGCTTTACCGCTACACGGGGCAAGAAGATATCCTCGTCGGTTCACCAATTGCCAACCGCAACAGCAGCGAAACCGAATCATTAATTGGATTTTTTGTCAATACTTTAGTCCTGCGGACTGACTTAAATGGAAATCCCACTTTTCGAGAGTTGCTGAGTCGAGTGCGAGAGGTTGCATTAGGCGCTTACGCGCATCAAGATGTACCGTTTGAGAAGTTGGTAGAAGAATTGCAGCCGAATCGAGATTTAAGTCACTCGCCTTTATTTCAGGTGATGTTTGCCTTTCAAAATGCCTCTGAATTCGCCTTAGAATTGCCGGGTTTAAGCCTGAACTGCCAACAGATTCACAGCGGCACAGCCAATTTCGATTTAACGCTGGAATTAGAAGCGACAGCAACAGGTATTAGAGGGTGGTTTGAATACAGCATAGACTTATTTTCACCGACCACTATTGCGCGAATGGCAGGACACTTTCAGAACTTATTAGAAAGTATCGTTGCCAATTCTTCCGCACGACTGTCAGATTTGCCCATGCTTGCAGAAGCAGAACGCCAGCAACTACTCTTTGAGTGGAATAATACTGGGATAAATTACTCCCAAAATGGGTGCGTTCACCGTTTGTTTGAAGCGCAGGCTGCGAAAACCCCTGATGCTGTTGCGGTGCAATTTGAATGTCAAAGTTTGACTTACCAAGAATTAAATAATCGCGCGAATCAACTCGCACATTACCTGCACTCTTTCGGCGTAAAACCCGATGCCATAGTCGGCGTTTATCTGGAGCGATCGCTCGATGCGATCGTCGGAATCTTAGGCGTATTAAAAGCAGGTGGCGCTTATTTACCTCTCGATCCGAATTATTCCAAAGAACGTCTTAATTTCATGTTAGAAGACGCTGGAGTTCAGGTACTGCTAACGCAAACACAATTAGCAGCAAACTTACCTGCGCAGAAGATTACTGTGATTTGCTTGGATGCAGAATGGGAGAAAATTTCTCCACAACATCAGTCAAATCCTGATAGCGTCGTTGGGCCAGAAAACCTCGCTTATATTATCTATACATCCGGGTCTACTGGCAAGCCAAAAGGGGTTATGGTGCAGCATCACTCTTTGGCGAATTATACGCAGGCTGCAAGTGTCGAATATGGCATTGAAGCGAACGATCGCATTCTTCAATTTGCTTCCCTCAGCTTCGATGTCAGTGCTGAAGAAATTTATCCCTGTTTAACGCGAGGCGCAACTCTGGTACTGCGCGAAAATTCCATGTCAGACAGTATTTCTTCCTTCCTACAAAAGTGCCGGGAGTGGGAAATCACCGTCCTGAATTTGCCGACAGCTTACTGGCACGAATTCACAGCCATGCTCAGTACCAAAACCCAAGAATTTCCCCCGTCAGTGCGCTTGACAATTATTGGTGGAGAAGCAGCGCTTCCAGCGTCGCTAGATCGGTGGCAAAAGTGCGTATCAGAAAAAGTGCGGCTTGTTAATGCTTATGGCCCCACAGAAACAACGATTTCCGCGACGTGGTGCCAGTTATCGGCAAATATTTCTACTGCAAAATCTCTGCCGATTGGTCGTCCAATTCCAAATGCCCGCACCTATGTACTCGATGCTAATTTGCAACCTGTTCCGATCGGAGTTCCCGGCGAACTTTATATCGGGGGTGCAGGGGTTGCGAGAGGATATATTAACCGTTCAGAGTTGAATCGAGAAAAATTTATTCCCGATCTTTTTAGCAAAGTGCAAGGCGATCGCCTTTACAAAACAGGCGATTTAGTCCGCTATCTCCCCGATGGCAACTTAGAATTTCTCGATCGCACCGATCGCCAAGTAAAAATTCGCGGTTTCCGCATAGAGTTGGGAGAAATCGAATCTGCACTCAGCCAACATCCAGACGTGCAAGAAGCCGTCATTTTGGCGCGTGACGAAGATTCAGCCGGAAAGCGCTTAATCGCCTACCTCGTTTTAAATTCAGCACTCAGCATTGGCAACTCTGCACTGATTAAAAATCTGCGCTCTTTTCTCCAGAAAAAACTGCCAGATTATATGGTTCCTGCCAGTTTCATGTTTTTAGAAGCGATGCCACTGACGCCAAACGGCAAGGTGGATTTTAAGGCACTTCCCGCACCGGAAACTAACAGTTCAGATGCGGATTTTATCGCTCCTCAGACTTTAGAAGAACAAGTATTAGCGGAGATTTGGGCGGAGGTTCTGGGTTTAAAACAGGTGGGAATCAATGACAATTTCTTTGAGTTGGGAGGTCACTCTTTGCTGGCAACTCAACTGATTGCCAAGGTGCGCGATCGCTTTCAAGTCGAGCTATCGCTGCGCTGCTTGTTTCAATCCCCCACTGTCGCCAGTTTGGCAGTTGCGATCGCGGAAACTAAAAGCGAGCCATATCAAGAACCTATTAAATTACTGCCGACAATCGCCCCCGATGCTCAAAATCGCTACCAACCCTTTCCGCTCAACGAAATGCAGCAGGCGTACTGGATCGGGAGAAATAGCTTCTTTGAAATGGGCAATGTTGCGATTCACGGTTATGTAGAAATTGAGAGCGACGAGTTAGATTTAGAGCGGTTTAGCCTCGCATGGCAGCGAGTTGTAGAGCGTCACGATATGCTGCGGGCGATCGTACTTCCGAACGGACAGCAGCAAATTCTGGAAAACGTGCCCGCTTATAAAATTGAGGTTTTGGATTTGCGATCGCTCGATCCAAAAGTTGCCGGCGAACAACTCGAAGCAATTCGCGATCGCCTTTCTCACCAAGTGCTGCCGCTCGATCGCTGGCCGCTGTTTGAGATTTGCGCTTCGCAAATAAGCGATCGCCGCATCCGCCTCCACATCAGCATTGACGCCTTGTGCATAGACGGCTGGAGTTTTCAAATTTTGTTTGGCGATTTGGTAAAACTTTACCGCAATCCCAATACTGCGATTCCCTACGGGATAGCTCCGCTTCACGCGCCCTTGCAACTGTCTTTCCGCGACTGCGTGTTAGCTGCGATCGCCTTAGAAAACTCCCCATTTTACCAGCAATCCTTAGATTACTGGCGCAATCGCCTCAAAACCCTGCCACCAGCGCCGGAATTGCCCCTCGCCAAACACCCGAATTCCTTAACGCAGCCGCGATTTAAACGTTGGAGCGATCGCTTAGATTTCTCAACTTGGCAGCGACTCAAAACGCGCATAGCTCGCGCCAGCCTCACTCCTACGGGTTTATTGCTCGCCGCCTATGCAGAGGTGCTTTCCCTGTGGAGCAAAACACCTCGGTTTACCCTCAACGTGCCGCGCTTTAATCGCCTTCCCCTCCATCCTCAAGTTGAGGAAATTATCGGAGAATTTGCGTCATTTACTCTGCTAGAAATAGATAACTCCAAGCGAGAAAGTTTTGAAGTACGAGCCAAGCGATTGCAAGAACAACTTTGGCAAGATTTAGAACACCAATATGTCAGCGGCGTGCGCGTTTTGCGAGAACTCGCCCAAGCGCAAGGTACAACGGCAGCGTTGATGCCAGTTGTATTTACGATCGATCCGCAAAACGCGCCAGGGGAAGATACTTCTATCTTTTCACTCATTCAAGAATTGGGAGAATTGGTGCACATTATCGGTCAAACTCCGCAAGTTTGGATCGACGCGCAATTTACCGAAACCGCCCAGGGGCTTTCTTTTAGCTGGGATGCAGTGGAAGAACTCTTCCCGCCAGGGATGATTGACGATATGTTTGACGCCTATTGCCGCCTGTTGCAACGCCTCGCCAATGAAGAGGAAACTTGGCAGAAAACGGTGCAGTTTCAGCAAGCCTTTACTAACAGCATTGAGGCACCCATTCCTGATGTATTGCTGCACGAATTGTTTGCTGAGAAAGTCGCGTCGCGATCGCACGAACCCGCCATCATTACTTCAACGCGCACTCTGAGTTATCAAGAATTGTATCTGCGATCGAATCAAGTCGCTCACCGATTGCGGAAGCTGGGAGCTCGCCCTAACCAGTTGGTTGCCGTCGTCATGGAAAAAGGATGGGAGCAAATCGTCGCTGTGCTGGGCATTCTCGCATCCGGGGCAGCTTATTTGCCCGTAGATGCGGCGCTGCCAAAAGAGCGGCTGTGGTATTTGCTGGAAAATGGCGAAGTTGAGATTGTTTTGACGCAATCTCAGTTAAATCAGCGATTGGAATGGCCGGAAAATGTGCGGCGAATTTGTCTCGATACTGAGGAATTGGTGGCCGAAAGCAACGAAGCTTTGGAATCAGTTCAGCAACCGGAAGATTTAGCTTATGTGATTTATACTTCTGGCTCAACTGGTTTGCCGAAAGGCGTGGCGATCGCGCACCGAGGTGCAGTCAATGCGATCGCTCAGACCAACCAAGTGTTTAATGTGGCCGAGTGCGATCGCGCGATCGCAGTCACCGCACTGCACCACGATATGTCCGTTTACGATATTTTCGGCATCCTAGCAGCCGGGGGAGCGATCGTCATTCCCGATGCCGCACAACGGCTAGACCCCGCTCACTGGGCGCAATTGATGGTAAAAGAGCGCGTCACCATTTGGAACTCGGTTCCCCCGATGATGGAAATGCTGCTCGATTACGCTGCAGGACGTTCTGAAGTGTTGCCGGAGTGTTTGCGCTGGGCGTTTCTCGGTGGAGATTGGATACCGATAACGCTCCCTGAGAGGTTAAGGGCGATCGTCCGTGAATGTCGCGTTGTCAGTGTCGGCGGGCCAACCGAAACTACCCTTTGGAATATTTGGTATCCGGTAGAAACTGTTGATTCTTCTTGGAAAAGCATTCCCTACGGCAAGCCGATCGCCAATACACGCTATTACATTTTGAATGAAAGGCTCGAAGACTGTCCCGTCTGGGTGGCCGGCGAGATGTGCTGTGCCGGAGTTGGACTGACAAAAGGATACTGGCGGAATGAAGAAAAAACTCGCGCCAGTTGCCTCACGCACCCCGTCACGGGCGATCGCTTGTACCGAACGGGAGATTTAGGGCGCTTCCTCCCTGACGGCAATATCGAATTTTTAGGGCGAGAAGATTTCCGCCTTAAAATTCGAGGATTCCGCATCGAAGCAGGAGAAATTGAAGCTGGTTTGAACGAGCACCCAGCAGTCAAAGCATCCATTGTCACCGCATTCGGAGAAAATCACAGTCAAAAGCGCTTAGTAGGGTATATCGTTCCACAACAAAAGGCTGCCCCTGCGGTTGAAGAATTGCGCCAATTCCTGAGAGAAAAACTGCCCGATTATATGGTGCCGTCTGCATTGATAATTCTGGACGCGCTGCCACTTTCGGCGAACGGCAAAGTTAACCGTAAGGCTCTGCCCGCACCGAATGCCGCAATTCCAGAAGCAAAGATTTTTGTCGCGCCTCGCACTCCTATTGAGGAAATGTTAGCGAGAATTTGCTGTGAGGTTCTCGGCATTGAGCAGTTAAGTATTACCGATAACTTTTTTGAACTAGGAGGAAATTCGCTGCTGGCAATTCAATTAACAGCAAAGATCCGAGAATCTTGTCAGATAGAATTGCCTTTGTGCGATATTTTTGCAGGACGATCGCTCGCTGTACTTGCAGAAAAGATTAATGATGCCAAGAACAAAAATGCGGCCGTTG
The DNA here is from genome assembly GCF_015207505.1 of Tychonema sp. LEGE 06208. GTDB lineage: Bacteria > Cyanobacteriota > Cyanobacteriia > Cyanobacteriales > Microcoleaceae > Microcoleus. Next base: position 49,912 of record NZ_JADEWT010000019.1, on the reverse strand, counting down.
AAGAACCCGCGATCGTTCCCGTTTCGCGATCGGCGTACCGCAGGTCACTGTCATCTTTGCGCTAACCACAAATCAGTGATGAGTCATGAGTTAGCAGCCAATAATATCATGTCTGTTCGATTGACCGTTATTCCTGTAGGGGCGGGTTCGCCAATATCTTTACTAAAAACGATAAATCTCGTAAACCCGCCCCGCCCAAGATATTACCTCATAACCAATCCCCAAATATCGGCGGCAATTCCAATTACCAATTACCAGTTACTAATCCAATGACGGTGCATTTTTCCGAAAAACTTCCAACAGATACTCGCGACTCGGCGAATGCTTCCGAAGAAGAAGTATTTGCATTTCCCACCTCTTTTGCCCAGCAAAGACTGTGGTTTATTGACCAATTTGAACCGGGAAACCCTTTTTACAACCTTCCGGCGGCTGTGTTACTAAAAGGCAGGCTAAATGTAGTAGTGCTAGAGCTAAGTTTCCAGGAAATTGTGCGCCGTCACGAAGCTTTGCGGACGACATTTGCCACTGTAGACGGTCAACCCATGCAGGTGGTTGGTCAGAAATTTAATTTCGGGCTGCAAGTTTTAGACCTGCAACAATTGGCGAAAACTGAGCGAGAAGAAAAAGTAAAACAACTGGCTGCCGAAGAAGCTAGCAAACCTTTTGATTTAACCAAAGGGCCGCTGTTGCGAGCTAATTTGCTACAGTTAGATGCTGAGGAATATGTCTTGCTGCTGACGCTGCACCACATTATTTTTGATGGCTGGTCAATCGGAGTCTTTCTGCAAGAATTAGCAGCACTTTATGAAGCGTTTTCGATTGGCAAACCATCCCCACTTCCCGAACTTCCCATCCAGTACGCCGATTTTGCTATTTGGCAGCGGGAATGGCTTGCGGGCGATTCCCTGCGGGATAGCTACGCTTCACGCCTGCAAACTCAACTTAACTACTGGAAAAAGCAGCTTAGTGGCCTTCCCCCCTTGCTGGAATTGCCAGCCGATCGCCCCCGTCCCCCGGTGCAAACCTATCGGGGTGCGAAAGAATCATTTCTCATCCCGAAAACGCTAAGGTCAGCCCTCAAAAAGCTCAGCCGCCAGGAAAATGCCACCCTGTTTATGACCCTGCTAGCAGCCTTTAAAACGTTGCTCTATCGCTATACAGGACAGGCAGATATCCCCGTTGGCTCTCCCATCGCCAACCGCAACAGAGCGGAAATTCAAGGGCTAATCGGGTTTTTTGTCAATACTTTGGTATTGCGAACTGATTTGTCAGGCGATCGCACTTTTCGGCAGTTGCTCGATCGCATTCGGGAGGTGAGTTTAGAAGCTTACGCTCACCAGGATTTGCCGTTTGAGAAACTGGTTGAAGAGTTGCAACCCGATCGAAATTTGAGCTACAATCCACTGTTCCAAGTTGCTTTTGTTTTGCAAACTGCACCTGTTGCTGCGGAATCAATAGCCGGACTCAATCTCACTCTTTTAGATGTTGAGAATCAGACAGCAAAAGTAGACTTAACGCTGTATTTAGAAGAAAAGCAGGAAGAAATTAGCGGTCAGTTTGAATACAGTACCGATTTATTTGATGCAGCCACAATCAATCGGATGGCGGGGCATTTTCTCACGTTGCTGGAGGGCATAGCTGCCAACCCAGATCGGCGGATTGAAGAGTTGCCGTTGCTGGGGGAAAAAGAGCGGCATCAGTTGTTGGTAGAGTGGAATGACACCCGCGTCGATTATTCGAGCGATCGCTGCATTCATCAATTATTTGAAGCGCAGGTCGAGCGAACTCCCGATGCCATTGCAGTTGTATTTGAAGACCAAAAACTCACCTACCGCGAGCTGAATGAACGAGCCAACCAAGTCGCGCACTACCTGCAAAAACTCGGCGTAAAACCAGAAGTTTTGGTAGGGATTTGTGTCGAGCGAGCGATCGATACAATTGTCGGCATTCTCGGCATTCTCAAAGCCGGGGGCGCTTACGTGCCGCTCGATCCAGCCAACCCGCGCGATCGCCTTGCTTTTATACTCGAAGACGCACAGGTAAATGTGCTGCTGAGTGAGAAAAATTTGTTGCCAAATCTGCCTAAATCCAGCGCCAAAATCCTTTGTCTCGATGCCGATCAAAGTGCTTTCTCCCAACACAGCAAAGAAAATCCCGCCAGCGCCACCACTGCCGAAAATCTCGCCTATATTATCTACACTTCTGGCTCAACTGGCATCCCCAAAGGCGTTTTAGTTTCTCACTCAAACGTCCTCCGCCTGTTTGCTGCTACCCAGTCGTGGTACAACTTCAACGAGCAAGATGTGTGGACGCTGTTTCACTCTTATGCCTTTGATTTCTCAGTCTGGGAAATTTGGGGCGCTTTGCTATACGGCGGGCGACTCGCGATCGTGCCTTATTCAGTCAGCCGATCGCCCCAAGAATTTTACAACTTGCTATGCAAAGAAAAGGTAACAGTTCTCAACCAAACTCCTTCTGCATTTTACCAGTTGATCCAGACAGATGAATCTGTTGGAATTGGCGAAGATTTAAGCCTGCGCTTAGTAATTTTTGGCGGGGAAGCTTTAGACTTGCAAAGCTTAAAACCTTGGTTCGACCGGCACGGCGATCGACATCCCCTACTTGTCAATATGTATGGCATTACAGAAACCACAGTCCACGTCACCTATCAGCCGCTGACTGTCGCTGATTTAAGTGAAAATGCCAGCCTTATTGGCCGTCCAATTCCTGACTTGCAAGTTTACCTGCTCGATCGCAACTGTCAACCCGTTCCGATCGGCATTCCTGGGGAAATTTACGTTGGTGGCGCTGGGGTCGCGCGGGGCTATCTCAATCAGCCAGAATTAACGGCCCAGCGGTTTATTTCCAATCCCTTTAATGACAGTTTGAAAGCGCGGTTGTACAAATCGGGAGACTTAGCTCGCTACCTACCGAATGGCGACATTCAATACTTGGGACGAATTGATCACCAAGTAAAAGTGCGTGGTTTTCGCATCGAATTAGGAGAAATTGAAGCAGCACTAGGACAGCATTCCGATGTGTTGCAGGCTGTAGTTATAGTGCGAGAAGATGTACCAGGAGATAAGCGATTGATAGCTTATATAATTGCTAATTCAGCAGCACAAAATAAGCATTCTATACTGATTCACGAACTACGCTGCTTTCTGAAAGGAAAATTGCCGGAATACATGATACCTGCTGCTTTTGTGACACTGGAGGCGCTGCCTTTAACAAACAACGGTAAAGTCGATCGCAAGGCACTACCCGCACCGGATCGCGATCGGCCAGAACTCGAAGAGGCATTCGCCGCCCCAAGCACGGGTATTGAGAAAAATTTGGCAGAAATTTGGGCGCAAGTATTGGGGTTAGAACAAGTGGGAATTGACGACAATTTCTTTGAATTGGGCGGCGATTCTATCCTCAGCATTCAAGTCATTTCTAAAGCCAATCAAGCGGGGTTGCGGCTCACTCCTAAACAACTGTTTCAACACCAAACCATTGCACAGTTAGCAGCCATCGCCGATACAGCAGGAACCCAACAATCCGAACAAGGATTAATCATTGGCGAAGTTCCGCTGACACCGATTCAGCACTGGTTTTTCGAGCAAAATCTCTCCGATCCGCATCACTGGAATCAGGCGGTGCTTTTAGAGTTGCGGCAACCTCTCGAACCTGCATTAATTGAGTCAGTTTTGCAAGAATTGCTGAAGCACCACGACGCGCTGCGCCTGCGTTTTGTGCGAGGAGAATCTGGCTGGCAGCAGGATCTCGCCAATCCCGACGAGGTTGCGACCTTTACCTGCATTGATTTGTCGTCGCTACCTTCAGAAAAGCGAGAAGCCGCTTTCCAAACCGCCGCCACTCAATTGCAAGGCAGTTTGAATTTGTCAGAGGGGCCATTACTTCGCGCTGCCTTATTTGACTTGGGCAAACATCAGCCAAATCGCTTGTTATTAGCCATTCATCACTTAGCGGTTGATGGGGTTTCTTGGCGAATTTTAATTGAGGATTTCCAGACAGCTTATGGGCAGATTAGCCGGGGTGAAACAGTCGCGCTGCCGCCCAAAACAACCTCATTTAAGCAGTGGGCAGAACGCTTGCATGAGTGGGCGCGATCGCCAGAATTGCAGGGAGAGTTCGATTACTGGTTCGCCCTTTCTCACCAACCAACTTCTCGCTTGCCGGTGGATTTCCCCACAGCAGCCAATTTAGTTGCATCTGAAAAGACAGTATCCGTTGCTTTGAGTGTTGAAGAAACAAAACTGCTCTTACAAGAAGTACCTGCCGTTTACCGCACTCAAATTAACGATGTATTGCTAACTGCTTTAGGTCAAGCATTTGCACACTGGACTGGCAATAACTCACTTTTACTTGACTTAGAAGGTCACGGGCGCGAAGATATATTTGAAGGAGTAGATTTGTCGCGCACAATCGGCTGGTTTACAGCAGTTTTTCCTGTTCTGTTAAATTTAAAAAATCCTTCCGATCTAGGGGCTGCCATCAAATTAGTGAAAGAGGAATTACGCGCAGTGCCAAATCGCGGTATTGGCTGCGGTGTCCAACGATATTTAAACCCAGAAATTGCTAAAAATTTCCACAAATTGCCGCAAGCTGAGGTAAGCTTTAACTATCTCGGACAGTTTGACCAAGTGCTGCCGAAATCTTCTTTATTCATGCTGTCCTCCGAGCCTAGTAGCCCCATTCGCAGCCCACGCGGAAATCGGCGTTACCTGCTGGAAATTAACGGATTTATTGCCAGCGGCAAGCTGCAATTAGATTGGACGTACAGCGAAAATATTCACCGACGAGAAAGCATTGAAAATTTGGCAACGGGCTTTATAGAATCGCTGCGATCGCTAATTCAATACTGTCAGTCCCCCGACGCAGGCGGCTGCACTCCTTCTGACTTTGCAGAGTTTAAGTGGAGCCAGTGGGGCCAGGACGATTTAGACAACATTACCGCAATTTTGGGAGAGCTTTAATATGATCAATGGCAATATCGAAGATTTTTATCCCCTCTCCCCAGCGCAGCAGGGCATTCTCTTTCATTCGCTTTACCAGCCAGAATCAGGCGTATATTTCGGGCAACTGCTATGCGTCTTGCGCGGCGATCTCAATGTTTCTGCGTTTAGAAATAGTTGGCAAAAAGTTGTAGAGCGACATCCCATTTTGCGGACTTGTTTCGTGTGGGAAAATTTGAAAGAACCCGTGCAAGCAGTGCGTAAGCAGGCTGCATTATCTTGGCAGCAGATGGACTGGCGATCGCTCTCGGTCTCCGAACAACAAGAGCAGCTAGAAACGTTCCTAAAAGCCGATCGCGCTCAGGGCTTTGACTTGACATCAGCTCCCTTAATTCGCATTGCACTGGCGCAGTTAGAAACAGATACTTTTCAGTTTATTTTGAGCCACCACCACTTAGTTTTAGATGGGTGGTCGCTGGCGATCGTGCTTGAGGAAGTTTTTGCATTTTATCAAGCGTTTTGCCAGGGCGAGGAATTGCACCTCAAACGCCCTCGCCCTTATCGGGATTACATCGCGTGGCTGCACCAGCAAGATTTATCTGCGGCTAAGTCATTTTGGCGGCAAACTCTCAAAGGTTTTGCAGCTCCAACTGCGATCGCCCGGGGCAATATTGTCGCGCGAAACCGTTTAGAAAGTAGTGGCGAACAGCAGGTGATATTTTCTGCAACAGCCACCGCCGCACTGCAATCTGCCGCGCGGCAGCATCAGCTAACATTAAATACCCTCGTACAGGCAGCTTGGGCGCTACTTTTGAGCCGATACAGCGGCGAGGAAGATGTGGTTTTTGGTACGGTTGTCTCCGGGCGACCGCCAGATTTAATGGGTGCGGAATCGGTAGTGGGGCTGTTCGTAAATCCTCTGCCAGTGCGCGTAAAAATTGACCCACAGGATGTTATTTTATCCTGCTTAAAACAACTCCAATCGCAACAAGTTGAGGCGCGGCAGTATGAGTACAGCCCCCTCATTGAGGTGCAGGGGTGGAGCGAAGTTCCTCGGAGTTTACCTTTATTTGAGAGTTTCGTCGTTTTTGAGAATTATCCCTCGGATGCTTCTTTGCAGGAGAAGATTGAAAACTTAAAAGTAGAGAATATTCGCTCCTTGGAAACAACGAATTATCCTCTAACGGTGATGGCGATGCCCGGTGCGGCATTGACGCTGAAAATTATTTTCGATCGTAGCTGCTTTGAGGACAGTGCGATAGCGCGGATGCTCGGACACCTGCAAACTTTACTGGAAGGAATGGCTGCCAATCCTCACCAAAAACTATCCAATTTATCCTTATTGAGCGCTACCGAACAACAACAATTACTTGTTAAGTGGAATGACACTCAAGCGGATTACCCCAAAAATGCCTCAATTCACGAATTATTTGCAGCACAAACAGAGCGAACCCCAGATGCAGTGGCTGCAATTTGCGAAAATGAACAATTGACTTACCGCGAATTGAATGCCAAAGCCAACCAAATCGCGCATTACCTGCAATCTCTAGGTGTAAAACCCGAAGTTTTGGTGGGAATTTGTTTAGAGCGATCGCTGTCGATGCTGGTGGCAATTTTGGGCATTTTAAAAGTCGGTGCCGCTTACGTTCCTCTCGATCCTGCTTATCCCCAAGAACGCCGATCCTTCATGCTGGCCGACGCAAAAGTTCCGGTGCTTTTGACTCAAAAAAACCTCCTAGAAACCCTCCCCGAACACAGCGCTAAAGTCGTCTGTATCGACGCCGAATGGCAGGAAATTTCCCGCGAGAGCGATCGCAACCCCGCTGTTAAAGTGCCAGCCGAAAACCTCGCTTACGTCCTCTACACTTCCGGCTCGACAGGTACTCCCAAAGGCGTACTCGGCACCCACCGAGGCACAGTCAATCGCTGTTTTTGGAACCCCTACCCTTTTATCGAAGCAGATATTTGCTGTCAAAAAACGTCCTTAAATTTTGTCGATTCGGTTTGGGAAATCTTTGCTCCTTTGCTGCATGGGTTGCCCACTGTCATTATTCGCGATCGAGCCGTCAAAGATATTAACCAATTCCTTCAAACCTTATCAAAGCAAAATGTAACCAGACTGGTGCTAGTTCCTTCTTTGTTGCGCGCTATCTTAGATTCCTTCCCTGATTTAGACAGGCGTTTGCCTCAATTAAAATATTGGATTTGCAGCGGAGAAACTCTGCCGCTGGAACTAGGCCAGCAATTTCGAGAGCAGATGCCCCAGCGGGTATTAATCAATCTTTATGGCTCTTCTGAAGTAGCTGCGGACGTGACGTGGTACGATGCAACTCACTGTGTCGAGAAAGTTCCAATCGGTCGCCCGATCGCCAACACGCAAATTTACCTGCTCGATCGCAATTTGCAACCCGTTCCCATAGGAATTCCCGGCGAGATTTACGTCGGCGGCGATGGATTAGCCCAGGGCTACTTAAACCGCCCCGAATTAACCTCGGAGAAATTCATTTCTAATCCGTTTGGGCAAGAAAAATTAAATTTTCTCGGCAATTCTCATCAAAAAGTTTTGTTCAAAACAGGGGATATCGGTTGTTACCTGCCGAATGGTAATATAGAATTTCTGGGCCGTGGCGATTCCCAAGTAAAAATTCGCGGTTTCCGCATCGAACTCGGAGAAATAGAGGCAGCACTTTCTCAACATTCTTCTGTGTCCACCGCTGCTGTTTTGCTTCAGGAAAATACACCGGGCAGTCAACGCTTAGTCGCTTACCTAGTTCCTAACTCAGAGTTCAGAAATCAGCACCCAGAACTTGTTTCCGAACTGCGTTCATTTTTGAAGCACAAACTGCCCGATTACATGGTGCCTTCCGCTTTTGTGCTATTAGATGCGTTGCCACTAACACCCAACGGAAAAATTGACCGCCTCGCCTTATCTCAAAAGTGCGATTACGTTTGTGATGAAACAGCCTTCACTGAGCCACAAACGCCCACAGAGAAAGAAATTGCTGAGATTTGGACTGCTCTTTTAGGGCTAGAAAAAGTAGGGACTAACCAAAACTTTTTTGACTTAGGCGGTCACTCTCTGATGGCAACACAGTTAATCTCGCGAGTGCGATCGTGCTTTGGGGTAGAGTTAGCGATGTGCGATTTTTTTGCCGCTCCCACCATTCAGAATTTAGCTGAACTAATCGAGGAAGAAATTCTGGCAAAGGCCGATGCTAACCAGATAGATAAATTGCTCGATTTTTTAGAAAAGAGTGAGGGAGAGTCAGCACAAACTGTGATGCTGACTGAGTAAATATCGGGTGGCAAAAAAACACAAAGAGCTCTTTTTCCCTTAAGGCTTCGGTGGGGAAAAGGAGATGAAAAAAGGCAATTTAACAGGAGTAATTCGGGATGATTCAACAAACAGTAAAACCCCAAAATTCTCAAGATATAATGGAGCAATTAAAAGCCTCTGTTACCCCACTTGAAGAAAAGTTAATGGAGCTATTCAGTGCCTCAGAAAAGTCATTTTTGGCAGAAGAAGCAATGGAGGAGCGAATTTCTGCCTTAGTTCAAGACTTTTTGTACGCAAAAACCGCTAGTACAGATATTGACTTAGAGTTAATTATTCAGCAGTTTAAGGAAAACAAAATTCCCGCCCTTCCTACAGATGTTGGGAATTATATCGATGATTTGACCCAAACCCTTGTTGCTCATTCCATCCACACCTCTTCCCCCCGATATATCGGTCACATGACGAGCGCACTTCCCTATTTTGTGCGCCCGATCGCGAAGCTGTTAACCGCGATGAATCAAAATTTAGTCAAGATGGAAACTGCCAAAGTTTTAAGCCCCTGCGAGCGCCAGACTTTGGCAATGATGCACCGATTAATTTACGATTTTTCTGAGGATTTTTATAACCAGCACATTCAAAAAAGTGACAGCACGCTCGGTATCATGACAACGGGCGGCACCCTAGCTAATATCACCGCTTTGTGGTGCGCTCGCAACGCTTCTTTAGGCCCAAAAAATGACTTTGGTGGCATTGAAAAAGAAGGCTTGTACGCAGCTTTAGAGTTTTACGGTAACAAGGGAATGGTGATAATCGGCTCCAGTTTGATGCACTATTCTTTTGAAAAGGCTGCCGGTTTATTAGGCATTGGCGATCGCAGTCTCATAAAAGTTCCAACCGATTCCAATCACCGCATGGATTTGGCAGCGCTGCGTCAAACTGTAGCCGAATGTCGCGATCGCAACCTGCACATTCTGGCAATTATCGGTATTGCAGGCAGCACCGATTCGGGAAGTATCGATCCGCTGCCAGAAATAGCGGCGATCGCGCAATCCGCAAACGCTCACTTTCACGTCGATGCCGCGTGGGGCGGCCCCGTGCTTTTTTCCCAACGTCATCGGCACAAATTAGCAGGCATTCAACTAGCAGATTCCGTCACCATAGATGGACACAAACAAATGTATTTGCCAATGGGAATCGGCATGGTTTTATTCCGCAATCCCCAAACCGCCAAAGTTATTGAAAAACACGCGCCCTACACGGTGCGAAAAGACTCCATCGATCTAGGCAAGCGATCTCTCGAAGGCTCTCGATCGGGTGCGAGTTTGTTCTTACAAGCAGCGTTGAATATCATCGGCCATCAAGGCTATGAGTTTTTGATAGATGGAGGCATCCATAAAACGCAGCACTTGGCCAATTTAATTAGGGAAAATCCAGCCTTTGAATTGCTGCTTGAACCAGAAATTAATATTCTTTTATACCGCTACATTCCAGAAATCTTCAGGGAAAAAGCAGCCAAAAAACAACTAACCGAAGCAGACAACCACTTCATTAATCAATTTAACGAGCGCCTTCAGGAGGCCCAGCGGCGAGCCGGTTACACCTTCGTATCGCGAACAACCCTGCAAAACACCTGTTATGGCAAAACCATTCCCATTGTTGCTTTTCGAGTCGTCCTTGCCAACCCCCTCACCACTGAAGCAGATATCAACTTTGTTTTAAACGACCAGCTCAAAATAGCAGCAAAGCTTTCCTTAACGATCGCAAACAGCGACAACTACGAGGAGGTGAATTATGATGTCTACTAATCGTTCAGAACGACTGAAAAACCTTTCGCCCCAGAAGCGAGCGCTCCTCCTCAAAGCATTGGGCAAAGAGGCAGTACAAGCCGAGCAATCTAAGCGTATTCCCAGGCGATCGCAGCAAGATTCTGCTCCCCTTTCTTTTGCCCAACAACGGCTGTGGTTTCTCGATCGATTGTCTCCCGAAAACCCTGCCTACAACCTTCCTGCTGCTGTGCGTTTGCAAGGGCAATTGAATTTGTCAGCACTGCAACAAACACTCAATGAAATTGTCCGGCGTCACGAAGTTTTACGGACTGCTTTTGCAGAAGTAGACGAGCAACCTGTCCAACAGATTTCTTCTTCCTTAAATTTCGCTTTGTCGGTGGTAAACTTGCAACATTTACCAGAAACTCAGCAGCAAGCTGAAATTGAGCAGCGTACTCTTGAAGAAGCCCAACGCCCCTTTGATTTAACGCGATCGCCCTTACTGCGGGCCACTCTCCTGCAACTTGGTGCGGCAGAATATGTGTTGCTGCTGACGATACACCACATTATTTCTGATGGTTGGTCTATGGGGGTGTTGGTGCGAGAAGTGGCCGCACTTTATGAAGCTTTTTCCACTGACAAACCCTCTGGGCTGCATGAACTTCCCGTACAGTATGCCGACTTCGCCAGTTGGCAGCGGCAGCATTTCCAGGGAGAAAAATTAGAAAAACAACTGGCTTATTGGAAACAGCAATTGGGTGGCACTTTAGCTGTGCTGTCAACAGATAAGCAGCGCTCTCCCGTGCCAAGTTTCCGAGGGTCGCAGCAATCTTTTGTGATTTCTGCTTCTTTAACTGAAAGGCTAAAAACCCTCACCCAGAAACAAGATGTCACCCTATTTATGACGTTGTTGGCAGCATTTCAATCCTTGCTATCTTGCCAAATAAAGCAGGAAAATCTCGCTATTGGCTCTCCCATTGCCAACCGCAACCTCCTTGAATTAGAGGAATTAATTGGTTTTTTTGTCAATACTTTAGTGCTACGAGTTGACACGGCAGGGAATCCAACTTTCCGCGAACTACTCCGTCGAACACGGGAGGTAGCGTTAGCAGCTTACGCTCACCCCGATGTTCCTTTTGAAAAGCTCGTGGAGGAATTACAGCCGGAGCGAAATCTCAGCTATAACCCGCTATTTCAAGTGTGGTTTGTTCTCCAGAATGCACCCATACCCCCCCTGAAATTAGGCGATTTGACCTTGAGCATTCTGGAATTCGATGTCGGTATGTCGAGACACGACTTAAGCCTCACTCTCTGGGAGGTTTCAGAAGGAATTCAAGGCTTATTTGAGTACAAAACCGACTTATTTGAGGCTGCGACTATTGCCCGAATGGTGAGAGGTTTCCAAACCCTCCTCAACCAGGTAGTCATCCAGCCAGATATCAAGATGGACGACTTGGCTAAAATTCTTGCCGAAGTCGAAAGGCAGCACCAAATCGAGCAGGAAAAACAAATTCATAGTTCGGGGATTCACAAATTAAAAATGGCTAAACGCCAAGTTATGAAAAGTGTGAATTGATGGCTCAATCTCTCATGTTTTCTCGAAAAAAAGGGATAAATTTTTCACCCAATTTGCCAAAATCATGACAAATACAGAAACAAAAAATCTCAATTTCCAAAAGTTAGGATCAGTTAGGCGCAAAGCCGTCAGCCTGTCCTCAGAGGAATTAGTCAAAACCGCCTATCTCCAGCCCCAAAACCTTCTACCTTTAGTTGTTCAGCCAACAGTAGAAAAATTAAATCTCGCGGGTTGGGCTGCGAACAATCGCTCATCAATTGAAACGCAGTTATGGAAGCATGGAGGAATACTTTTTCGAGGCTTTGAAGTCGGCGGTGTGAATGGTTTCGAGCAGTTTATTCAAACTCTTGCTGGCGACTTGTTGGAATATTCTTTTCGCTCAACTCCCCGTAGCCAAGTGAGCGGAAATATCTACACTTCCACCGAGTATCCTGCCGAGCAATTCATCCCGTTGCACAATGAAATGGCTTATTCTCGCAATTGGCCACTGAAAATTGCTTTTTTCTGCGTTAAAAAAGCCGAACAAGGAGGAGAAACTCCGATCGCTAACAGCCGCAAAGTGTTTGAAAGCCTGGATTCAAAGATTAGAGAAAAGTTTGCCCAAAAAAAAGTTATGTATGTGCGAAATTACGGCGGTGGCGTAGATTTATCCTGGCAAAATGTCTTCAATACTGATAGCAAAATTGAGGTAGAAAACTATTGCCAAAAAGCTGGAATTGAGTTACAGTGGAAAAGTGACGATCGCTTGAGAACTCGGCAAATATGTCAAGCTGTCGCCCGGCACCCACAAACGCAGGAAATGGTGTGGTTTAATCAAGCTCACCTCTTCCACATTTCCAATCTCGAACCCGTCGTTCGCAAAGAGCTTTTAACTTCTTTTAAGCAGGAAGATTTACCCCGCAATGCTTATTACGGCGATGGCTCGCCCATTGAAGATTTTATATTAGACGAAATTCGTCGCTGCTATCAGCAAGAAACGATTGTTTTCCCTTGGGAAGAAGGAGATGTCTTGCTGTTAGATAATATGCTAGCCGCGCACGGACGCACCCCATTTTCTGGTTCGCGTCGGGTTGTTGTCGGGATGGCAGAAGCGTTTAGCTGTCAAGATATTTAGGCTTATTAAAGGAACTTTAGAAATGCAAAACGAAACAATCGAAGGGTTTAGACTCTCTCCACAGCAACGGCATCTGTGGGAATTACAGCAAAATAATCCTAAACAAATCTATCGCGTTCGAGGTGCAATTTTAATTACCGGAAATCTCGATCGCGAGATTCTTAAAAGTGCGCTGCAAAATGTCGTGAATCGGCACGAAATCCTGCGGACTAGCTTTCACTGCTTACCTGGGATGACACTACCCCTGCAAGCGATCGCCCGCACTGGTGAAATTCCTATCTCGGAATACAATCTGATTTGTTTGTCTCCCGAAGAACAAGAAGCTAAAATTGAAGCGCTTTTTCAGCAACTAAACCTGCTTGCTTTTGATTTTGAGCGCGGCCCACTTTGGCATCTCTCTTTAGTCACTCTGGCCCAAGACAAGCACCTATTGCTGGCGAACTTCTCTGCCTTAATTGCAGATAGTGCCACCCTGAAAAATTTCACCCGCGAACTAAGTCTTTCCTACTCAGCCTGCGCGTGCGGGGAAGAGTTCTCTGATGAGTCAATGCAATATGCCGATATTGCTGAATGGCAAAATGAGTTACTCGAATCAGAAGAAACGGCAATTGGCAAAGAATACTGGCGAAAGCTGAACATTGAAGCTTTGGATTTATTAACGCTTCCTTGGGAAAAGAAGAATCGAGAAGCGGAATTTCAGCCACAAGTAGAAAGGGTGGAAATTCGGGGTGATTTGTTGAACAGCCTGGAAGCGATCGCCCAAAAACACCACAGCGATATTTCTGCCTTCCTGCTGACTTGCTGGCAAATTCTGATTGGGCGGCTTACCAGACAGCCAAACCCGATCGTCGGCGTAACTGGAAACGGCAGGAAATATGAAGAATTAGAGCGATCGCTGGGGCTGTTGAGTACCTATTTACCACTACATTGCGACTTGCAAGACGAATTCAGTTTTGCCCAAATTTGGCAGCAAGTTGAGCTAAATCTCAAAGATATTCACACTTGGCAAGAATATTTTACCTGGGAAGAAACTCTAGAATCCGATAAAAGTAACGCTTTTTTGCCCATCTGCTTTGAGTATGAAACAGAGCCAGAGAAATATGGCGAGTCTGGCGTTTCATTTTTTCTCGATCGGCAAGATGCCTGCGTAGAACCCTTCAAACTTAAACTTTCCTGCCTTTCACGAGGTAATTGCTTAATCGCCGAGTTTCGCTACGATTCGGCTTTATTTGAAGCTGAAGATGTCAAGCGCTTGTCACAACACTTCCAGGCTGTGTTAGAAAGTGCCTTAAAAAATCCACAAATACCCATCAGTCAATTAAATATACTGAGCGATCGCGATCGCCACCAGCTTCTCGTCGAGTTCAACCAAACCCAGAAAGATTACCCGACAGACAAGTGCGTTCACCAGCTTTTTGAAGAACAAGCAGAACGCACACCAGACAGCATTGCCGTCGTCTCTGAAAGCGAACAAATCACCTACCGAGAACTCAACGATCGCGCCAATAAACTCGCCCATCACCTGCAAAAATTGGGAGTTGAACCAGAGGCAATTGTCGGCATTTGCGCCGATCGTTCTTTAGAAACAATTGTGGGAATTCTGGGCATTCTCAAAGCAGGTGCCGCGTATTTACCCATAGATCCAGCAACCCCAGCAGATCGCAAGGCACTGATGCTAGAAGATGCCCGAGTGCAGGTGCTGCTAACGCAACAGAAACTCGTCGAAAGCTTGCCGAAAACTCACGCAAATATTGTTTGCATCGATACAGAAATTCCCACACTTTGTACCACTTACACGCCCCGTGTTTCTGCCGACAATTTAGCTTACGTCATCTATACTTCCGGTTCCACTGGCACGCCCAAAGGAGTAGCGATCGAACACCGGCAACTGCTCAATTACCTGTACGCTATTGAGGAAAGATTAAACCTGCCATCAGGTGCTAGTTTTGCCACCGTTTCTACCTTCGCCGCAGACTTAGGAAACACAGCGATTTTCCCGGCACTTTGTTCGGGTGGATGCCTCCATATAGTATCCCAAGAACGCGCCACCGATCCAGAAGCACTGGCCCAATATTTCCGCCGCCATTCTATCGATTGCCTCAAGATTGTTCCCTCGCACCTTGCTGCTCTTTTAACTTCTTCTGTCGCCGAATCTATTTTGCCACGAAGACGGCTAATTTTAGGCGGTGAAGCTGCAAGCTGGGAATTGATTGAAAAGATTCGTAAAATCAATCCAGATTGCCTTATTTTCAATCACTACGGGCCAACAGAAGCGACGGTGGGCGTACTCACCTATCAAGTGTATGGCGAGGAATTGAAAGGAATTTCCGAGACAGTTCCACTCGGCCAACCTCTAGCAAATACCCAGATTTATCTACTGGATTCCCATTTGCAGCCAGTGCCAGTAGGCGTACCTGGGGAACTGCACATCGGCGGCAGCAGTCTGGCGCGGGGCTATCTCAACCGCCCCGAATTGACCGCAGAAAAATTTATTCGCCATCCATTTGACGCGCAGGCACATCTTTATAAAACGGGTGATTTGGCTCGTTATTTGCCAGACGGAAACATCGAATTCATCGGGCGAATTGACAATCAAGTAAAAATCCGGGGCTTCCGCATTGAATTGGGAGAAATTGAAGCAGCGTTAGGGCAGCATCCAGATATCGCGCAGGCTGTAGTGGTGGCGCGGGAAGATGTGCCTGGTGAAAAGCGCCTGGTGGCTTATTTAGTTTCTAATCAGAAACAAGCACCAAGCAGCAGCGAAATTCGCCGTTTTTTAGCGCCAAAATTGCCTGATTACATGGTGCCTTGGGCTTTTGTAACGCTCAAAAGTTTGCCTTTAACTCCTAACGGAAAGATCGATTGGCGATCGCTCCCAGAACCTGACGAAATGCGGCCGGAGTTGACAGAAAACTTTGTCGCGCCTCGCACAAATATCGAGGAAGTTTTAGCCGCTATCTGGGCTGAAGTTCTCAAACTTGAAAAAGTCGGTATTTACGACAACTTTTTTGAATTAGGAGGGCATTCCCTATTAGCCACTCAAGTAATTTCCAGAGTGCGCCAAGCATTTCAGGTCGATTTGCCTTTGCACCGTTTATTTGAGTCTGCGACTGTCGCCGATTTTGCTGTAGCGATCGCGCAAAAGCAAGTCGAACAAACAGACAGTGAAATGCTAGCGAGGGTGTTAGCAGACCTCGATCAACTTTCAGAAGCACAAATTCAGGAAATTCTCGCCCAGCAAGGAGTCAGCAAATGAGTGATTTAATTGAACGCATCGCGGGTCTTTCTCCCCAAAAGCGCGAGTTGCTGTTGCAGCGACTCAACCATAAAAAAGAAAGCGTTTCGCTAGCAAAAATTCTGCCTCAAAGTCGAGATTCTAACACTTTTCCTCTGTCATTTGCTCAACAGCGGTTGTGGTTTTTTGAGCAACTAAATCCCGGCAACTTTACCTATCACATCGTCGCCGGCGTGCGTTTGACGGGCACACTCGACGCGAGATCCCTCGATCGCAGTCTCAACGAACTTGTCAAGCGTCATGAAGTTTTGCGAACGGCTTTTAAGACAATAAATGGGCAACCCATTCAGGCGATCGCTTCAAATCTGGAATTGAAAATTTTAGAAATAGATTTGCGATCGCTTCCTGAAACTGAACGATCTCGCGAAGTTGAACGGTTGATCGCCGCAGAAGCAAAGCAAGCTTTCGATTTGTCACAAGCACCCTTATTGCGTGCCAAATTGCTGCAATTGAGCGATTCAAACTGGGTGCTGCTATTGAGTACGCACCACATCATTTTCGATGCCTGGTCAATGGGAATATTCATTCAGGAACTGGCCACGTTTTATCAAGCCTTTTGCACTGGCAAACCTTCTCCCCTTCCCGAACTGTCGGTACAGTACGCAGACTTTGCAAGTTGGCAGCGCCAGTGGTTGCAAGGAGAAGTTTTAGAGACGCAGCTTGCTTACTGGAAAAAACAGCTCGGAGGCAATCTTCCTGTACTAAATTTGCCAACAGATCGCCCCCGCTCGGCAGTACAAACCTTCCGAGGTGCGGTGCATAAATTTACTATTCCCAAGGCAATCGCAGAGGAAATCGTCCAATTGAGCCAGCGGGAAAAAGCTACTTTATTTATGACCCTATTGGCAGCGTTTAAAACATTACTTTATCGCTACACCGGGCAAGAAGATATTTTGGTCGGCTCCCCCATTGCTAACCGCAACCGACGCGAAATCGAGGAATTAATTGGCTTATTTGCTAACACTTTAGTTTTCCGAACCAATCTGTCGAGCAACCCAACTTTTAAAGAGTTACTGGCTAGCGTGCGAGAAGTAGCTCTCGGCGCGTATAACCACCAGGATTTACCATTCGAGAAACTGGTAGAAATCCTACACCACGAACGAGATTTAAGTCATAATCCGCTATTTCAGGTGTTGTTCTCTCTGCGAAATGTTCGGACACCGCAGATAAAATTGCCAGGAGTGATGTTGAGCAATTTAGAAATAGAACGAAAAACCGCGAGATTTGATTTAGCGCTTGACCTGGAGGAAGGATTAGAGGGTATTAATGGAACGCTTGAGTATAGCGAAGATTTGTTTGACGCTAGCACTGCACGACGGATAGCCGGACATTTTATTACCTTACTAGAAAGTATAGCTACCAATCCCGAACAGCGCCTTTCAAATTTGCCAATCTTGACAAAACCTGAACAGCAGCAACTGCTGTTCGAGTGGAACAATACTCAATCTAATTTTCCGCAAGATAAGTGCATACATGAACTATTTGAAGCCCAGGCAGAACTGACACCAGATGCGATCGCTGTCGTCTTTGAAAATGAATATCTGACTTACCGGGATCTGAACAAAAAAGCAAATAACCTCGCAAGTTACTTGCAAAAAATTGGTGTCAATCCAGAATTTTTGGTAGGAATTTATGTCGATCGCTCCCTAGACATGGTGGTAGGGCTTCTCGGCATCCTCAAAGCCGGTGGTGCTTACGTTCCCCTCGATCCAGCATATCCGCCAGAGCGCCTTGCATTCATGCTAGAAGACGCGCAAATTTCAGTGTTACTCACTCAGCAAAAACTATTAGAAACACTGCCAAAAAATAGCGCCTCTATCGTGTTTCTGGATGCAGATAGGGAAGGCATATCGAGCTGCGACGAGCCAGTCGTGGGTTTACAAAATTCCTCAAATTTAGCCTATGTCATCTATACTTCAGGCTCAACAGGTCAACCCAAAGGAGTGCAAATTTCCCACGCCTCTGCCGTTAACTTCTTGAGTTCTATGCGCCAACAACTCGCGATCGCAGACCGAGATGTTTGGCTAGCAGTAACATCCTTATCTTTTGACATTGCAGCGCTGGAACTGTTCCTGCCTATTACAACAGGTTCTCGCGTCGTTGTAGCCAGCCGAGAAGTAACATCTAACGGGGAAAAGCTGTTAGAAACATTAACAAATTCTGGCACAACCATTATGCAAGCTACTCCAGCCAGTTGGAAAATGCTTTTAGCAGCAGGATGGCCGGGAAACAATCAATTAAAAATACTGTGCGGGGGAGAAGCTTTACCCCGACAGCTCGCCAATCAGTTGCTTTTGCGTGGCGCTGCTGTGTGGAATTTATACGGCCCTACAGAAACCACTATCTGGTCAACTCTCTATCAGGTCGATCGCAAAGATGAATCAGTTTCCATCGGTCGCCCGATCGCTAACACTCAAATTTTCATATTAGACCGCTATTTAATGCCGGTTCCCGTTGGCGTATTTGGCGAACTGCACATCGGCGGTGCCGGCTTATCTAGAGGCTACCTAAACCGACCGGAACTAACCGCAGAAAAGTTTATTTCTAACCCCTTTACAAAGAACGAAATTTATGCTTCATTCATCCTTAATTCTTCATCGTTTATTCTTTCAGAACGCCTCTATAAAACCGGGGACTTGGCTCGCTATCTCCCAGATGGAAACATTGAATTTATGGGGCGCAGCGACCACCAGGTGAAAGTTCGCGGATTTCGCATCGAATTAGGCGAAATTGAAGCGGTACTCAGCCAATACCCAGCCGTGCGAGAAGCGATCGCACTCGTTCGAGAGGACAATCCGGGCGACAAGCGTTTAGTAGCTTATATCGTTGTTAACTCAGCACTCCGGGGCGGACAGGGGGACACTGCTCCTACGAATTCAGAATTTATTAATCACTTGCGCGTCTTTCTCAAACAAAAACTGCCGCAGTACATGATACCGTCAGCGTTTGTGCTGCTGGAAGCCATGCCTTTAACGCCTAATGGAAAAATCGATCGGCGATCGCTAAGAGCACCTGACACAAACACAGCGGAATTCGAGAGCAATTTTACCGATCCTCGAACTCCCGAGGAGCAATTAATAGCAGAAATTTGGGCGGAAGTTCTCGGTTTAGAGCGAGTTGGCATTCACGATAACTTCTTTGAATTAGGAGGTCATTCATTGCTGGCTACTCAGGCGATCGCCCGCCTGCGAGAAGCTTTTCAAGTTGAAGTACCTTTGCGCTCTCTTTTTGAATCGCCTACCGTCGCAACTGTCACCGAAAGCCTCTTGCAATATCGCGCCGAGCAAACACTGAAAGCACCCCCCATCGATCGCGCATCGCGGGAGGGAGAATTGCCCCTTTCCTTTGCACAACAGCGGCTCTGGTTCGTCGATCAATTGCAACCGGGCGATCCAGCGTACAATATTCCAGCCGCCGTGCGCTTGAAAGGTGCGATCGACGTGACAGCATTACAGCGCAGTTTCCAAACAATTATCGATCGCCACGAAGCCTTGCGGACAATTTTTAACACAGTGGAAGGGCGATCGATTCAAACGATTATTTCCTCCCCGACTTTCGCGCTTTCAGTCATAGATTTGCAGGAATTCCCTCACTCGCAGCGGGAAACCGAAGCGATGCGACTCGCTCTTGAAGAAGCGCGACAACCTTTTGACTTAGCAAAATGGCCATTAATGCGCGTCACTTTGCTACAGTTAAACGAGACAGAATCTATATTATTGCTAACCATTCATCACATCGTTGCAGATGGCTGGTCCCTAGGGGTAATAGTGCGGGAAATGGCTGCACTCTACGAAGCTTTTTGTGCTGGCAAAGCTTCCCCACTTTCCGAACTTCCCCTTCAATACGTCGATTATGCCGTCTGGCAGCGAAACTGGCTTTCTGGGGAAGTTTTAGAAACAAAACTTGCCTATTGGAAGCAACACTTAGGCAATCCTTTGCCAGTGCTGCAACTGCCTACCAAACAACCGCGCTCTAATGTTTCTACCTATCGGGCTGCCCTTCAACCGTTCCAGCTTTCCCCAACCCTTTCGCAAGCCCTCAATAAGCTGAGTCGTCAAGAAAATGCCACCCTATTTATGACGATGCTAGCCGCTTTAGAAACGCTGCTATATCGCTATACAAATCAGGATGACATCATTGTCGGCACAGACCTGGCAAATCGCACCCAAATTGAGACAGAAGCTTTAATAGGCTTCTTTGTCAATATCCTCGTTTTGCGGACTGATTTGAGTGGCAATCCCACTTTTTGCGAATTGCTCGCAAGGGTGCGCGAAGTCACTTTAAAAGCCTACGCTCATCAAGATTTACCCTTCGACAAATTAGTGGAGGAATTGCGCCCCGATCGCAGTCTAAATCAGACACCAATCTTTCAAGTTTTATTCGTCATGCAAAATATGCCGATGCCTGCTTTAAAGCTGGGCAATTTAACTTTGACTCCCATAGAAGTTGACAGCGAAATTGCCAAATTTGATTTAGTTCTCTTCGTGGGGGAAACCGAGCGGGGAATTGCCGGTAGTTGGAAATATAATGCAGGTCTTTTCGACTGCGCCACCATCGAGCAAATGTCAAATCGCTTTGAAACCCTCCTCAGCAGCATTGTAGCGCAGCCAGAAACTCGGTTAAAAAACTTGGAAATTCTCACGGAAGCTGAAAAACAAAAACAAACCATGCAAGAACTAAAGCGCGAAAAACTAAATTTTAGCAAGTTTAAGAGCATTAAACCGAAAGAGGTTGCTCTGCCTGAAGGCGAATTGATAAAAACCGAGCTTCTCCAGCCTGGGGAACTATTCCCCTTAGTCATCAAACCCGCTATTAACAATGTCGATCTTGCAGACTGGGCAAAGAACAACCGCGAATTGATAGAAGCAAAATTGCTACAGCACGGAGCAATTCTGTTTCGAGGATTCATTGAGCCTGTGGTTTCTGCTTTCGAGCAGTTTGCTCACGCAATTTGTCCTGAATTATTTGGGGAGTACGGGGATTTGCCCCGGGAAGGAGTTAGCCCAAAAGTTTACGGTTCAACTCCTTACCCCGCAGATCAAGCTATCTTGTTTCACAGCGAGAGTTCGCACCTGCACCGCTGGCCGATGAAAATCTGGTTTTTCTGCGTTCAGCCAGCGCAACAAGGCGGAGAAACGCCGATTGTTGACTGCCGTAAAATTTACCAGTTGCTAGACCCGAAACTCAGAGAAAAATTTGCCCAAAAGCAAATTATGTACGTCCGTAACTACACAGACGGACTGGATGTAAGCTGGAAAGATTTTTTCAAAACGGAAGACAAATCGGTGGTTGAGGAATACTGCCGGCAAGCTGGGATGAAATTTGAGTGGAAAGCAGGAAATAATTTGAGAACTCGCAAAATTCGCCCCGCAATTGCCAAGCACCAAAAAACTGGAGAGATGGTATTTTTTAACCAACTTCCCTTGCACCACATTTCCTGCTTAGATGCGGCAACCCGCGCTTCCTTGCTCTCTGTTTTTGGAGAAGAGAATCTCCCCCGCAATGTCTATTACGGTGACGGCACTCCTATTGAAGATTCGGTAATGGAAGAAATTCAAGCAGTGTACGCGCAAGCTGCTGTTAGTTTTCCCTGGCAAGCAGGAGACATCTTAATGCTAGATAATATGCTTGTCGCTCACAGTCGCAATCCATTTATAGGTTCGCGAAAAATTGTTGTAGCGATGGGCGAAATGATTCCTGAATTAGGAATTTAATTCCCTCTCATCTCTGCCACGCAGAACCTGGAAACGAGAATAAAGTAGTGCTTTGAGAAATAAAAACAATGCAAACAATTAATGGATTTCGGCTTTCACCCCAGCAAAAATATCTGTGGATGTTGCAGCAAGACAGCCCGGCTTATCGCATTCAATCCGCTATTTTGATCGAGGGAAGTCTTCAAACTGATAACCTAAAGAAAGCTTTAGAAAAAGTGAGTAAGCGTCACGAAATTATCCGAACCAGTTTTCAGCGAAGGCCAGGGCTAAAAATTCCTATACAAGTTATTTCAGAACATAGCTTTGTTTCGTGGAACTGGGTTAACTTGAGTGAAGTGACTCCCCAGGAGCAAGAAGCCAAACTTGAAGATATTTTTCAGCAAGAAAAGAGCGCTTTATTCAACTTCGAGGGCAATCCTGTTTGGCGCTTGTCTTTAATTACACTTTCATCTGAGAGGCATATTTTGCTAGTCAGTTTACCAGCACTGTGCGCCGATAGTCGCACACTAAAAAATCTGGTTCGAGAACTCAGCCAGTGCTATGCTGCCTCCCTTCACGGCGAAGAACTTTCCGATGAAGTTGTACAATACGTTCAATTTTCCGAATGGCAAAATGAATTGCTCGAAGATGAGGAAGCGGCGGAGGGCAAAGAATACTGGACTAGACAAGATTTATCGGCGCTAGCGAGTTTAAGGTTGCCGTTTGAAAATAGATTAATCAACGCGCCATCTCAATTTACTCCCCAAGCTTTTGAGGTCAAGTTAGAGTTAGCTTTGCTAAAAAAAGTGGAAGCGATCGCCCGCCAGTACAACACCTCACTTTCTACATTCTTGCTCGCTTGCTGGAAAATTTTGCTCTGGCGGCTGATTGGCCAATCAGAGCTCACTGTTGGCGTGGCATTCGACGGTCGAAAATACGAAGAACTAGAGCCAGCGCTGGGGCTGTTTGCCAAATTTTTACCGCTGTCGAGCCAACTAACAGAAAACTTTTCCTTCGCGGAAACCTGGCAGCAAATTCAGCAGGAAGAATGCGAGGCATACAAGTATCAAGAATATTTTTCCCACGAATATTTAGGCAACTCTTCCGGCTTTCCATTTGGTTTCGAGTTTGAGGAACAGCTCGAAAAGCATTCGGCTAGTGGCGTATTTTTTTCAATTGACAAGCAGTATGCGTGCGGCGATCGCTTCAAAGTTAAACTCTCTTGCCACCGCCAAAATGACTCGCTCGCCGCTGAGTTTCACTACGATCCTATCTTCCTTGCAGACAAAAGTATCCGGTGCTTGGCAGAGCAATTTTACGCCTTAGTGCAAAGTGCAGCCAGCAACCCACAAACCGCAATCAGGGATCTGGAAATGCTGAGCGATCGCGCCCGACATCAATTATTAGTAGAATTCAACAGCACAACAGCAGATTACCAGCTCGATAAGTGCGTTCACCACCTATTTGAGGAACAAGCAGAGCGATCGCCGAACCGGATAGCTGCTGTTTGTGAAAATCAGCAAATTACCTACAGCGAACTCAACGCCCGCGCCAACCAAATCGCCCATTATTTGCAACAATTAGGGATAAAACCAGAGGTGATTGTCGGCATTTGCGTCGATCGCTCTTTAGAGGCGATCGCTGGAATTCTAGGCATCCTCAAAGCAGGTGGCGCCTACCTACCGATCGACCCAGCCATGCCCAAAGAGCGCCTAGCATTGATGTTGCAAAATGCTCGGACTCCAGTGCTGTTAACCCAACAGCATCTCCTCAAAAATTTGCCTGAAACTCAAGCACAGATCGTCTGCTTAGACGCAGAAATTCCCTCTGTCTCCCCCTCTCCCTCTCCCCCTCTCTCTCCTGAAAATTTAGCTTATGTCATTTACACTTCCGGTTCCACCGGCACACCCAAAGGAGTCGCCATTGAACACCGGCAACTGCTCAATTACCTGCACGGCATTCAGGAAAAATTAAACCTGCCACCGACTGCCAATTTTGCCACCGTTTCCACCTTCGCAGCAGACTTAGGACACACTGTTATTTTCCCCGCTTTGTGTTCGGGCGGGTGCCTCCACATCATCTCTCAAGAACGCGCAACAGATCCTCAAGCAATTGCCGCTTATTTTCAGCAACATTCTATCGACTGCCTTAAAATTGTTCCCTCTCACTTAAAAGCTTTGTTGAGCGATTCTAACGCCTCGCAAATCTTACCGAAAAAGCGATTAATTCTCGGCGGTGAGCCTTTGATGTGGAATTTAATTGAAACAATTCAGAAATACAATCCAGACTGCTCGATATTCAACCATTACGGGCCGACAGAAACAACTGTAGGCGTGCTGACTTATCAGGTAAAAATGCAAGGCGATCGCATTTCCCAGACAGTTCCTTTAGGTCGCCCGCTACCCAACACGCAGATTTATTTGCTCGATTCGCACTTGCAGCCGGTTCCTGTAGGGGTGGCCGGTGAATTATATATTGCTGGTGCGGGATTGGCTCGCGGCTATCTAAACCAACCAGAACTCACCGCAGAAAAATTCCTTTGCAATTCATTGACTCAGGAACCGAAAACTCGACTTTACAAAACTGGCGACTTAGCTCGCTATTTGCCAGACGGAAATATAGAATTTATCGATCGCGTCGATCGCCAAGTAAAGCTGCGAGGTTTCCGCATTGAATTGGGGGAAATTGAGGCGGGGCTGTCTCATCATCCCTCTGTACGCGAGGCAGTCGTTGTACTTCAGGAAAATGAACCGGGAAATCAGCGTTTAGTCGCCTATATCGTTGCTCACTCAAAACTCAGCCTTCAGGACTCACAACTGATTGAAAACCTCCGTTCATTCCTCAAAGAACAACTGCCCGAATACATGATACCTTCTGCTTTTGTGGTTCTGAAAGCGCTGCCACTGACTCCCAATGGCAAAATAGACCCTCAAGCGCTTCCTGCACCGTCCATAGCAGCCAATTTTACAGATACGTTTGTAGGCCCTCGCACTCCCGGTGAGGAGATTCTTGCCGGAATTTGGAGCCAGCTTCTCAACCTTAAAAAGGTAGGAATTCACGATAATTTCTTTGACTTGGGGGGACACTCATTACTGATTACTCAGTTGTTAGCCAAAGTGCGAGAATCTTTTCAGGTGGAATTGCCTTTGCGCGTTTTGTTTGAAGCTCCTACTGTAGCGGGTTTAGCTGAAAAAATCGAAATGCAACAAGGGGGCAACACAGCGGGCGATCGCCCCTCGAATTTCGATATTAATGCTGAAGCTATCCTAGACCCAGTCATCCGCCCTGAAACTGCAATTTTTGAGCCGACGGCTGAACCCACTCGTATCTTGTTAACGGGAGCAACAGGATTTCTGGGAGCCTTTTTACTCCGCGAATTACTGCTACAAACTCAAGCACAAATTTATTGCTTGGTACGCTCGGACAATGCTGAATCAGCCAAGAAGCGCATCCAAAGTAGCCTTGAATATTATTCGATTTGCGACGAGCATCTTCACTACCGAATTATCCCGATTGCAGGAGATTTAGCTCAGCCACTTTTGGGGCTTTCAGAGGAGCAGTTTCGAGAATTGGCAAGCCAAATTGATGTCATTTATCACAATGGCGCGTTTGTCAAGTTCACTTATCCCTATTCGGTTCTCAAGCTTTCTAATGTTTTGGGAACTCAAGAAATTCTGCGACTGGCGAGTCAAATTAAGCTCAAACCCGTGCATTTTGTTTCTACTATATCCGTTTTCTCATCAGCGGGGGAATCTGGGGTGAAGGTTGTGGGAGAGCAAGACGAACTAACGCCGGGAGAAGTTCTCAAAGGCGCTTACCCCCAGAGTAAATGGGTAGCAGAAAAGTTAGTTGAAATCGCGCGCTATCGCGGAATTCCTGTTAGCATTTACCGACCAGGACGCATTTCAGGACACAGCCAAACGGGTGCTTGTAATTCCAGCGATTCACTGTACCGATTGCTTGCCGGTTGCGTGCAATTAGGATGCGTACCAGACGGAAACTGGATGATGAATGTAGCGCCAGTGGACTATGTGAGCCGAGCGATCGTTCACTTGTCGAGGCAAAAAGAATCGATCGGGAAAAATTTTCACTTAGTCAACCCTCATTCTTTCTACCTAAGTGAATTGGTGGGCTGGATTCGCTCAAGCGGTTATCCAATCGAGCGGGTTTGTTATGAGACTTGGCAAGCAGAAATTGTGAATCGGGCTGGAAATTCTCCAGAAAATGCTTTGTACCCGCTTGTCGGTCTTTTTTCAGAAAAAGTTTCTGAAACGGAAATGTCACAATCAGGAACGCTACAGTTCGATTGCAAAAATACACTAGATGGACTTGCTACCACTGCCATCACCTGTCCGCAAGCAGATGCGAATCTGTTTCGCACTTACCTTTCCTATCTCGCCGATTGTGGCTTGATAGGTAGCCACAATTAAAACCTATAAGGGCGCAAAGCATTGCGTCCCTACCTCCCTCAATCTCTGGAGACTTCAAAATGAACGAATTGCAGCAAAGACACATGAAAGCGCTCATAGAGCGCTACACCGATCGCACAAAGACATCTAAGAATTTCGCGCAAAAATACCGTCCGGTTCTGGCTGATAATCGGGCTTCTGATGGGTTTCGCCTTCCCGTTAAGGAGATGTTTTATCCCATTGTCGCCGATCGCTCGCTTGGCTCTAAAATATGGGATGTTGATGGCAACGAATACATCGATATCACGATGGGATTTGGCATCAATCTTTTCGGTCATAATCCGACCTTTATTAAAGAAGCCCTATTAGAGCAACTCGATCGCGGTGTACAAATTGGCCCTCAAGCAGAAATTGCCGGAGAAGTTGCGGAATTAATCTGCGAATTAACGGGAATGGAGCGCGTCGCTTTTTCTAATACGGGCACGGAAGCGGTGATGGCAGCTTTACGATTAGCTAGAGCGGCAACTAAACGCAATAAAATTGCTTTATTTTCTGGTTCTTATCACGGTCATTTTGACGGAACTCTCGCAGTTCTAAAAAAGATCGATGGCGATTTATGCACCATTCCAAAAGCGCCAGGAATTCTCGCTAATTTTATTGAAGATGTTTTAGTTTTGGATTACGGCAGCCCTCACGCGCTGGAAATTATCAAAGCTCATCAGCACGAATTAGCGGCGGTTCTCGTGGAGCCGGTGCAAAGCCGCCGTCTCGATTTACAACCCAAAGAATTTCTCCACCAACTCAGACAATTAACAAAAGAATCAGAAATTGCGCTGATTTTTGATGAAATGGTTACTGGTTTCCGAATTCATCAAGGCGGGGCGCAGGGGTGGTTTGGCATTGAGGCAGATATTGCAACTTACGGTAAAATTGTCGGGGGCGGTATGCCCATTGGAATTATCGCTGGAAAAGCTGCTTATATGGATAAAATTGACGGCGGTTTGTGGAACTACGGCGATGATTCCTCCCCCCAGGTAAAAACAACAATTTTTGCCGGCACTTTTTGCAAGCACCCACTTGCTCTGGCTGCTGCGCGTTCCGTGCTGCGCTATCTTAAAAGTCAAGGCCCAGCCCTTCAGCAGCAGTTGAATCAGCGCACTTCACACCTAGTTGAAACCCTGAATGCTTATTTCAAAGAAAATGAAGTCTCTGTCTGGCTTGTAAATTTCGGATCGCAATTTCGCGCTGCTGCCTCGGTTGAGATAGATCCGCTACTTTTTCACTTACTTGAAAAGCGTATTTTCATAGGCGAAGGTCGTAGCTGCTTTCTCTCCACCGCTCACACTAATGAAGACATCGATCGCATCATTCAGGCCGTTAAAGAGAGTATTCAAGAAATGCGCGAAGGAGGCTTTTTCCCGGTTTCTTCTCATCCCCAAGCAGAAGTTGTTTAGGCTCTTCCTTACTTGCCATGCCAAACTAATACCATTTTTTTAAAGATGTGCTAGAGATAAAGAATGTAAAATTCAAGACCATCCTGTGAGAAAACCAATGACATGATTCGTTAAAGATGCTAAGATTTCCTGAACTTTTACGCGGAGTTCGTCAAGATTACTAAAAACTAACTTTCGCTTAAAATTCTTTGATGTATTCCCACACTCTTTCTGTTGGATTTACTTCAGGACAATGAGGAGGCTGAAATAGTAAAATAATATTGTCTGGCAATTCAGATGTGCTTAAAAGATGACCGGGAGCATTATCGACTTGAATAATATGCAATTCATCGGGATATTCAAGCTAAAATTGTTGCAAATATGCTTGAAAACAAACTTTATCTCAAGGGGAAAACTCCCAAAAAAAACTTATTCCCGTAGATGGGGATACGGCGACCTAATGCCAGAAACATTTAAATTTTCCTTGAGGTTCTCCTACGGGCTTTACACCCCGTAGTGTTATCCTTCGTCTCTGAATTGTATGTAGTCCTAATCGAGTTTCGTCACTACACCAAAACAGAACTTTCTTGTATTTCTTTACTTGGTCAGGATTTCGATCCAGCAAGGCTTTGATTTGTTAAGGTAGGCTATTATTGAATTCATTGATTGCCGTTGTCTTTTGTTCCCTACTGCGGGGTATTGGGATTTTTAATTTACTTTTAAACTCCCCTTTAAACAAGGTATCTCTTCGATCAACCTGAGCCAGAGATGAGCTTCTTTATAACTGAAAAATCCTTCGGGGTCTCTCAATTCTTGTTGTAATGCAGCCGCTACGTCAACTGAAAAATTCTTGGGTCTGCCAAAAATATGCCGATTTTTTAACAAGTTTTCCAGACCACCCTCTTTATATTGAAAGAGCCAGCGATGAATTGTGGTTTCACTTTTACCCAAAACCGACGATACTTCTCGGACTGTTTCTACTTTTTTTGATTGAAATAAAGCCTTTGAACTTTATCATATGCTAAAATTCTTTTTTGTTGCTTCCTAATCTTTAGCAATACTTCTACAGATTCGGCAATCTTTATATGAGGAAGACCAGACATTTTAATGTTCTCCTTGACTTTTTATAAATCTATCATAACTTTATAAAAATGGTATAAGAAGTTATAGTTAACTCCATTTTTTATGATAAAAACATCAATAACCGAGAAAAGAAATCAGAACTGGCGCATCAATATTAAAGAAACCGGGTTTTGGACAGGGATTAAAGGTTGAGATGCGCGGGTTCGTTAAAAAAACCCGGTTTCTGCCTCGGCGCATCAATCTTAAACAAATTGGGTTGTGGAGAGGGATTAAAGGTTGAGATGCGCGGGTTCGCCAAAAAACCCGGTTTCTATGGAGACTTGGGCTTTGAATTTCGAGATTCCGGCAAATCAAGCCCAGAAGTGTCAAAATATTAACAACCAGTTCATCCTTAAAATATATGGCTCCCGCCGTTTTAATTGAAAATCTTCAGAAACGCTACGGCACTGTAGAAGCCGTTAAAGATGTTTCCTTCAAGGTAGAACCGGGGGAAATATTTGGTTTGCTAGGGCCCAACGGTGCTGGTAAAACCACTACCCTGCGGGTACTTTGTACTTTAACATCGCCAGACAGCGGACGCATTGAAGTGTCTGGCATTTCTGCAGTCAGCCAGCCAAGAATTGCCAGACAAAGACTCGGCTATGTCGCCCAAGAAGTTGCTCTGGATAAGGTGTTGACGGGCCGGGAACTCCTGCAACTGCAAGCAGCCCTTTACCATTTACCCCGCAATACAATTAAAGGGCGGATTGACGAAATGGTGAAACTCCTCGGTTTGGAGGAGTGGGAAAATAAAAAGACGGGTACGTATTCTGGCGGTATCCGCAAGCGCTTGGATTTGGCTGCTGGGTTGCTTCACCAGCCGGATGTTTTGGTGTTAGACGAACCGACTGTCGGGCTCGATATTGAAAGTCGGGTGGTGGTGTGGGATTTCCTGCGGCGCTTGCGGGAGGAAGGTACGACGGTTTTGATTACGAGTCACTATCTCGAAGAAGTTGACGCTTTGGCCGATCGCGTGGCGATTATTGACAAGGGTACGGTGATTGCACAGGGCACGCCGCAGGAGTTGAAAAATCGGGTTGGGGGCGATCGGGTGACTTTGCGGATTCGGGAGTTTTCGCCGATCGAAGAAGCCCAAAAAGCCCAAGCTTTAATGCAATCTCTGCCTTTTGTACAGGAAGTAATTATCAACAGCGCTCAAGGAAATTCTCTCAATTTGGTAGTGAGTGCCCAAAGCGATGCGCTGGTGAGCATTCAGCAAGCTTTGAAAGATGCCGGATTGCCTGCGTTTGGGATTGCTCAATCTCGGCCGAGTTTGGACGATGTGTATTTGGCGGCGACTGGTAAGACGCTGTTGGATGCGGAGTTGGCTGCTGCTAGCAACCGCGATTTGAAGGCCGAGCAAAAGGCGGCGATGCGATCGTAATTTTAAACAGGCTTTCCGGCCTGTTCCACAAAGAGTAAATTTTCTGGTGGAACAGGCCGAAAAGCCTGTTCAGAAATAATTATTTGGGCGGTTGAAACCGCGTCTACAGAAACGAAGTCCGCGCAACGCGAGACTAAGAGATAAACCGATATTTAAGCTGGATTTGATATCATACATCTAACACTTGCTCTGCTGTCAGCGCTAATTCTGGGAAAGTTCTAGATATAATTCGCTCAGTGCCTCGGTAAGCAGTCATTTGATAAACCCTATTTTCATCAAGTAGATAAACAAAAACAGTCGGTTCTTTCGGGTTGCCCAAATAGTTTCTGCTACCCAAAACTAAATAATCGACAATCCAATATTCAGAAATTCCCAGCCGCTGATATTCATCCAGCTTGTCGATATAATCATCTTCCCAATTTGTTGAGACAACTTCTACAACTAATTGTGGTGGTTCAGTTAGGGCTGAAAGGGCGAAGGGCTGCGATTCCCAGAGGGTTTTGTCTACTACTGTAACATCAGGATGGCGGCCTTGTTCTTTACCATTCGGGGTTAATGTCCTCAGCATAAATCTGCCAGATACCCTGTAATTGAGGGGGACGCGATCGACCTCTCTATCAAATTGTTTGATTAGAAAATCGGCAACATCCTCATGCAGTCTGATTGGTAATATTTTCACAATTTCTCCATTCACAAGTTCATAGCGGCCCTCTTCATCGGGAAGTTGCTTTACAAATTGCTCGAAACTGAGCATCTGCTTAGGTTGGGTAGGAGTTGCGGTCATTGTTTTATCTCATTTAGCTAGATATTTAAGACTATTCTGCAACCATTTTAACATACTGTTTTAACACAGGTGGAATCGTGAAAACTGTTTCAGATTCATAGCTCAATTTTTCGATCATTCCCCGTCGGGCTAAAGATTGAATAGCTTTACATAATTCGCCTTGTGAGCCTTGACATTTTGCCATCCATTGGGTAAACGAAACAGGCTCGATTTCATTGCTAAGTTGCGAAATCGCCTGTTTTTCTATTTCCGACAACCGCTGATAGTGCTGCTGCAATATCGGTGTCAATTCGTCACCTAAAAATACTGATTGATAGCTTAAATATTTAGAAACTCTGCGGTTAAATAAGTTGTTAATGGTTTGAGCGACTAATTTTAACCATAGGGGATTGCCTTGATAAAGGTTAATCAATTCTGGCCAGTGTTCTTCATCCAATAAACCTTTATCTCTCAGAATTTCGGTTGCGGCTTCACCTAAACCGGTTAACTGTAATAAACGTACTGCTGAATTATCGTCGGTGAAGGTGAGGATGTCTGAGGGAGGTTCCCAACTATTGAGAATTAAGCAGCTATTGTGGGGAATTTCGCCGATGAGTTTAAATAGGGTTCCGTAGTTTTCATATCCGGGTTTATAATTTCCTGCAAGTTGCCCGCTGCTGAGAATTTGCTGCACGTCATCGAGTACGATCAGGCAACGATTTTCGCGCAATGTTTCTATGAGGATTGACAATTGAGTGTCGGTGTTGGCGGGTATGTTAATTTCTGGTTGATTTGAGAGAAATTGAATGAGGTTTTTTAGGGTTGTTTCTAGGGGTGGGGAGGTGCGGAGACTGAGCCAGATGATGCGATCGAATTGAGATTGAATTTGGGGGATGAGGTTACGGGCGATCGCACTTTTGCCGGTGCCTGCCATGCCTGTGATGGTGAGGAGGCGGCAGTTTTGGCGGGCGATCGAGTTTTCGAGGGTGGTGAGGGGTGAGTTGGGGTAGTTGTAGAAGGTTCTGAGCTCTGGTGCGTCTCTTAAATCGAGTCGCGGTTTCTCTTGGGTGTCGTCTTCAGTTGAGGTTTGTGTTGGGGGTGAGTTTTGGGGAGTTGTTGGAGGGTGTGGCGTTTCTGTGCAAACGTTTATATTCCCTTTGTGGACAAGGTTAAAATAACCAGAATTTGAAATTTTAGAAAATTCATACCTCTCCATTGTGGAGCGCAAATTTGATTTCATTACATCTTCATCTAATATTTCTGAAAGAGTTTGCCATAACTTTGAGGCAACATTTCTGACATGGCGTTCAGTACAATGAACCTCTTTGGAAATTTCGGAGTATCTTTTACCTTGCCAAGTTCCCCGTACTACTGCCTGTTGCAGATCGTCTAGGTGTTTGCCGATCTTAGTGAACACCAAGCCATCCGCAAACTTTAAGAGTTCTTGAACATCCATTGATTGGGTAGGTGTAGGAGGTTTTATCTATTCTATCAGACTTTTTCTGACTTTTTCTGACTAAGGAGGGCAAAATATGACTTTGAACCGCTAGCTAATTTTATCAACTACTGGCAATTTGTGACATTATCCTACTTTACACTACATAAAAATTAACTTAAAATTAAATTAGGGGCTTTGAGACTCGTGAAATGTTCGGAAAAATTTTGTAATTTACAATAGGATAAAAAATCATGTCTAGTGCATTATCCCTACCTCAAGCTAATTTAAAAATGGCTCTCTGGCAAGTCGATGCTGATGCAATGAGTAGCAGCGACTTGTATGTGTGGTTAAATGATACCGGCTTGCCGCATGAAGTCTCGATCCGGCTGCATGAACTTGCCACATACACGAAAAAAGCTGGTAACAAAGTTTTACTCATCGGCAAAATTCTCCTCATTAAAATCATAGAATTTGTCAAAGCACATCCTAATTTAGCGATCGGGGCTGCTGTTGGCGTCGTTGTAGGAATTTTGGCAAATTCGATACCATTTGTCGGCCCCTTATTAGCACCTTTGGCAACAGTGCTGGGTATCCCAATTGGTGCAATAGCCGGCCACCGACTCGATCAACGCGCCCAAGGCAAAGAGGTGTCTGATGATGGAATTATTGGAATTGCTCAAAGCATTATTGAGATTGCCAAAGCATTTTTTCAACTGCTGATAGACGTTTTCAATACGATTTTCCGCAACGTCATCACTGCTTAACTGCCAAAATTAGCAAAAAAATTGAGGTCGAATATGTCGGCAAATAAAACACCAACCAAAGAGCAAATTCTGAAGTCAATAGAGCAACTGGAAAAAAACCCACATGATAAATTAGGGATTTTAGCAGATATTGGCATTGGTGTGGTGGGGGCTGCCGGTGCTGGTGCGGCGGTGGCAGCTTTCGGTGGTGTACCAGTTCTATTGGGGTTGTGGGTCGTTGCACCTCCCGTAGGATTAGTTGTTGGCGGTGCAGCTTTAGGTGCTGCTGCTCTTGTAGGGGTAAAACGAATGTTATTTGATGGCACTTCTGACCAGGGAAAAAAAGCAGAAATACTTAAAAACTTAAAAGAACAGCTAAGAGATATTGAAGCCAAAGAAAAAGCCTCTAACCTGCAAGACAGCGATAAAACTAAATTTATTGTTTCGTTGAAAGAACCCGTCAGGCTCAATTTAATTAGCCCGAAAGACGCTCAGGATTTAATTAGGGCCGTAGAAAGCGGTCAAATGACAATCAAAGAGGCAATTACAATGGTTAAGGATGTGGTTGAAGCTGCTAAACCATAGTTGCCTTCTGACTCCGTAACCTGGGAATGCTAAGTTGTAAGTCAGCGATCGCCCTTATTTTCCTGAAGCCCGATCGCCCTTATCCCATCCCCATTAACTCTCTTTCGTATGCGAGCGCTAAAAAGTGAGCTCGCCCTTATTCCCAAAAGTGCGTGAAGCGGAGCTATCCCGTAGGGAATCGCCCTTTCCATGCTCATGCTCTTGATTCGTGGGTGTCAATGAGATAGCTTATTCCCATTGTTCGAGTTCCTCGAATGGTAGGGGCTCAAAAAAAGTATCACCCAGTTTTCCTGTCAGTAAACCAGGCCTGCGAGGCTGTGGCTGTTCTCGTCCTAATCCGAGGCGAAAGTAGTGAATCAAGTCATAGATTTCTGCAAGTTTGTCTTCGGGAATGTCTTGTAGTTCTTGAACGATCTTCTCAATTAGCATAAATCAAACACTCCGATAGTTGCTGGTTAATCGATCGAGCTACTGCGATCGCCCTTAATAAGTAACTACTCATACTCTACTACAGCCGGACGGATTTTTTTAATTTCGGCTCCCACTGTTGGATCAAAATTAGTCAACCAAATATCACCCCATTTAGGAGAAGGAGAGTTAGCAGTCAATTAAATCTCCTGCTTTTAATTCTTGCCATTCTCTATCTTCCCGGTAATGTTGCAACATTGCCTCAGCTTGTTTTGCTAGAATACTTCGCCTCTCTTCAAGCGGCAATTGCATAAATTCTCGGCGGCTGGGATAGTCGGCTAGTGTTGGTATTTTCAAACCTATATCAATATCTAATGGCTGTGCTTTACCTTCCAAAATTTCTTGTTTGGCGCGTTTTGCAGCCACAATCAGCGATTGTTCTGTATTCTGAAAAGATACATTCCACTGCTCTTCATCCCTCAAGTCTTCAAGATATTCTCGCAAATGTTCAACGACTCTATCTTGCAGAGTTTCCGGCAAAGATTCCATCATTTTGACCAAAGTGGCGATCCTCTTCGAGGGCTTCGCTAACGCCCTTGATGACATCAGCCAATCCTCCTAGTAAATCAAGTTTTTATTTAGCATATTTGATGAGCTTATTCTCAATTTTAGACCGATCGCCCGCCCAACCACACCAATACCTCCAGACTTGCTACCCTAAAGATAGTTAGATTTAATCAACAAGCAATTATGAGCGGTACTGTTACATCCCCCAACAACCTCAACCAGCAGCGGCCACTCTCCACAGCATCCGCTGACACTTCCAGTTCCCTGCTGGGCGACTTCATCCAAGAAACCCTCGCCTTAACCAAGCGCCTGTTTATTCAATTGCAGCGCCGCCCCTCGACGCTAGTTGCAGGCATTATTCAGCCCCTGATGTGGTTGGTTTTGTTCGGAGCTCTGTTTGAAAATGCACCCGCAGGCTTGTTCGGCGAAAGCCAGAATTACGGACAATTTCTCGGCGCTGGTGTAATCGTTTTTACAGCCTTTGCCGGGGCGCTGAATGCTGGTTTGCCGATTATGTTCGATCGCGAATTCGGATTTCTCAACCGCCTGTTAGTCGCGCCCCTAGCTTCCAGATTCTCGATCGTCCTAGCTTCCGCGATTTTCATCGTCACCCTTAGCTTTATCCAAACAGGCGCAATCGTTACAGCGGGTGCGTTTTTGGGCGCGGGATTCCCCGGAATTGCCGGACTCGGGGCGATCGCCCTAATAGTCCTGCTGTTAGTTTTGGGAGTCACCGGCATCAGTCTCGGTTTAGCCTTCGCGCTTCCGGGCCACGTAGAATTAATCGCAGTAATTTTTGTTACCAACCTGCCCCTATTATTTGCCAGCACCGCCCTCGCGCCGCTGTCGTTTATGCCAGAGTGGCTGCAAGTTGTAGTGACTCTCAATCCTCTGAGTTACGCGATCGAACCCATCCGCTATTTATACCTGCACAGCGATTGGTCGCTAGCTAGCGTCGTCATGGACGCTCCTTGGGGTAATGTTACCTTTGGAGGAGCGCTCTTAGTCTTGCTAGCCTTTGATGTCCTAGCGCTGCTGAGTATTCAACCCCTGCTGCGCCGCCGGTTTGCGTGAGGAAGGGCGATCGATTTTTGTGGGGTGGGCTTGTAGCCCGCCCTTGACTAGCTTTTGAGTGGTACAATATTTAGCCACAAGTCAGCATATTGTTGAGATACAATTGTTTTTTTGAAGGTTAAACTAATAAATTATGAAAGCCAAAACTTCTAAATCAGGAAAATTGATGATTCGGATTGCTGCAAGCGCGATCGCCACCTGTGCTATTTTATCGCCTCAAGCAACCTTCGCTCAAGCCAGCAATTTAAATAATAATAACGCCCAACCGCTGCAAGACTTTCAAACTCAAGACAACACCGACCCTTTTTCCGGCCGCAGCAGCGGCAGCGGAATATTTGACTTAATTCACAGATCCCGATTGGGAGGCGGCCGCAGCATGGAAGAATTCAATACCGAACAGCGCCAAAATTTGAACGATGCCGCCGCAGAATTTCGGAACAAACAGCGCCAACTACTGGAAAAACCAACAGCACCATCACAAGGGGCGATCGCACCTACAGAAATTACCGCCCCCGCCCCTTAAATTGATTTCTTAGATGATTCGGCGGTTGAAACCGCCAGAAAGTCAAACGATGTCGGCCGGAGGCCACTGGTTCATCAATAATATCCCAAACCCTTTGGTATCAACCGCCGAGTTTTCATCTTAATGTCTTAGTCCCCCTCTGCTTGGACTTCGTTTATGTAGCAGCGGTTTAAACCGCCCAAATTAGTCGTTCTAGCAGCGGTTTAAACCGCCGAAATTAGTCGTTCTAGCAGCAGTTAAAACCGCCAAAATTAGTCGTTATAGCTTAATTAACAAATCCCCCAAACACCGCCATACCGTAATACTTCCAAGGAACCGCCACAGTCTCAAATCCCGCATTTGCCAGCATTTCCAACTGTGCCGCAAGTGTAGCTAGGCGATCGGGATTAGAATACCCGTAAGAAACACTCGTCCCCACCTTTGCCCGAATTTGTGCTAAAGTTTCTCCCTGACTTAGCGCCCAATCTTCCCGCGCCACTCCATAAATATCCTTCATTGCTGACGATTCTGCCACCACAGGATCGGCATTCCAAAAACAACCGCCAGCAGTTAAACTTTCGCCAATCCGTTGAAACAATTTCAACTTCATCTCATCCTCAAGATGGTGAATTGCCAGAGACGAAATGCCAGCATTAAACTTATCGCCCAAACCTGAAAAATTTGGATTATTCGCCCATTCTCCAAAATCCAATTCTATGCCAGTCCACCGGGCTGCATATCCTGCCGACTCTATTTTGGCGCGGGCAAAATCCAGCATTCGCGGCGAATAATCCACAGCAACAATTTCCGCAGACGGGTAGCGTTGCAGAACTTTTAAACTTAGTTCCCCCGTACCGCAGCCGAGTTCTAAAATCCGCTGGTTTGTGTTAGCAATGCAGGCTACTAATACATCCAGCATTTCGTCATATTTCGGTAAAAGCCGCCGAATGCCAGTATCAAAATCCGCAGTATTGACGAAAACTTCTCCCGGAAAAATTTCGTTGTTCGCAGTTGAGACAGTAGAGTCAGAATTCACGATCGCCAACCATAGACTACAATTGCAATCCTAACGTAGATACAGCAAAAAGTGAGTGAAGCGCAGCTATCCCGTAGGAAATCGCCACTATAAACTTATGCGTACTTTTACGGACAAGGGAAAAAATCGCGGTAAATCATAATTAACCATCCCTTGTACTCTCCAGTCTTGCTTACCCCAGACCCTAGCAAAACACTCACTCAATTTTAGATTTTAGATTTTAGATTTACTCCAACATGAGATGAATCTGGGAACTTAAACTTTCGTCTAAAAAATATTGCTCTCCACGACAAAATTCGCGGGCAATTATATCCATTTTTGGCCTGGTCTGAAAAAGCAGTGTTATGTTAGTAGTGCATAAAATCAAATCAAGATTCAACCTCACACTTGAGGATACCATGCGCCAGTTAATCTCTCGCAGTTTGGCTGCCATCAGCCAATTAATTTACAAGCGAATTCTCCTTGCGGTGACAATTTTATTTTGTGTAGGTGTAGGAGTAGCGATGGCAAATATGTCTCGTCTTTCCTCCAACCTCATCGAATCGCAAGCCCTCCAAAATGCCACCCTCTACGCCCAAGCTATTAAAGAAGCCCGCACCCTTTACAGTTCCGATGTTGTTAATCCTCTAAAAACCGCTAAAGCGATTAACTTTACCTACGATGACACCCCGACCAAAGTAACAGTTCCCGTACCGGCCACCTTCTTAATAGAACTGGGCAACCATATCACCAACAAAAATCCCGAAGTATCAGTTCGCCTCTACAGCGACTACCCGTTTCCCTGGCGGCGAAAAGAAGGCGGAGTTAGAGACGATTTTGAACGTCAAGCTATTACCTATTTAACCCAAAATTCCAATAAACAATTTTTCAGAACAGAGGAATTTCGCGGCAAACCAGCCTTTCGATATGCCGAGGCGGATATTCTAACTCCTAGCTGTGTGGACTGTCACAATACTAACCCCTACAGTCCTAAAACTGATTGGAAAATTGGAGATGTCCGAGGGATATTAGAAATTACTCAACCTCTGGAAACCATCACTAAAAAAACTCACAATGGACTCAAAAATCTGTTCTTACTATTAGCAGGACTTTCAGTTTTAGGCATCGCAGGATTAACTTTATCTATCAGCAGGTTGCGCCAAAATGCTAAACAATTAGAACATCGCGTCAGGGAACGGACGGCACAATTGCAAGAAACTAATGTAGAATTGTTGAAAGAACAGGAAAAGTGCGATCGCCTGCTGCTCAATATTTTACCCGAATCCATTGCTGCTAGGTTAAAAGACGGTCAAAGCAGTATTGCTGACGGCTTCGCAGAAGTCACGATTTTGTTTGCGGATATCGTGGGCTTTACCGTGCTATCAGCACAAATATCTCCCGAAGAATTGCTCGTTTTTCTCAACGAAATTTTTTCAGCCTTCGATGGGCTGACGGAAAAGTACGGATTGGAAAAAATCAAAACAATTGGAGATGCTTACATGGTAGTCGGAGGTTTGCCAAATCCCAGCACCAACCACGCCGAAAAGATTGCGGAAATGGCCTTAGATATGCAGGAGGAACTAGCAAAATTTAATGTCAAACATCATGCAGAAATTAACATTCGCATCGGCATCAATACCGGGCCTGCCATTGCGGGAGTTATTGGCACCAAAAAATTCATTTACGACCTCTGGGGCGATGCCGTCAATACAGCAGCCCGCATGGAATCCCACGGGATTGCCGGCAGGATTCAAGTCACACAATCAACTTACAATATCTTGCAAAATAAGTATCAGTTTGAAGACAGAGGAGTTATTCACATCAAAGGCAAAGGCGATATGAATACTTATCTGCTTGCAGGCAGGTTAGTCAGCGCAGTTTTGGTTTAATTTGTTTATTATATTATTCAGGGGCTAGCCAATACGCTTGGGATCAGAAGACCGGGCGGTTGAAACCGCTTCTACACAAGCAAAACCCGGATGGTGCGCGGGTTGAAGAGCGGGCGATTAAAATTACGTTATCTTCTTTCTTCAGTCCGCAGAGGCGGACTTCGTTTGTGTAAACCTGGTTTCAACCGCCGTCTTATCTTCGTCGAAAAACCCAAAATTTATGGCGATAAACCGGGTTTGTTTTCCTATATCCTAAATTAGCCATTTGCAGAATAGTAAATTTTATGTCAGCGCGCATTTTATCATTTTTGGATTTTTTTAAATCTCGCTTGTCCAGACAAATAGCTTTGTGGATATTTGCTAGCATTCTTGTCATAGAGGGAATTATTTTAGTCCCCTCTTATTTTCGGCGCGAAAATGAACTTTTAACTCAACTGGAACAGCTATCTCGGACAACTGTTGATTCCCTCGAATTTTTGCTAGCACAAGATGTTTCCGATCGCACTTTGTTTCAAGAAGAAGTAAAAAATATTACTAAGGATTCTCAAGTAGTCTTAGGACTATCTATTTATCAAGCTAACGGTGAATTAATATATACACTTGGCGAACCACCAGAAATCAGTTTAAAGCAACTAAAAAAAGCTCGTATAGTTCACCATCACAATTTCGATGGCAAGCGCTACGATATTGCTTGGACGGAGCGACATTTGGGAGGCGATTACATCTTAATTGTTCGTCACGATGCGTCCACCGTTCAACCGGAACTCTACGCATTTATCGGGCGGATTGCGGTTCTAGTCATCATTATATCAGCCTTTGTCACTTCGGTGACTATGTTCTTTTTAGGGGTGACAGTAATTGCACCTATTTTGAGATTGCGCGATGACTTGATCGCTGCCGGAGACGCTTTGAGCAAAGATCGAGAAAAACCTGATTTCTACTCTCTATCTGTCAAGCGCGATGACGAGTTGGGAGAAGTCATGGTCGCTTTTAATCAAATGTTTCACCGAGTCTACCAGGAAATCGCACAGCGGAAACAAGCTGAGGAAATATTGCGCGCCGAACAAGAAAAGTCGGAACGTTTACTGCTAAATATTTTACCCGTAATGATTGCCGATCGCCTAAAACAAGGCCAGATAAATATTGCAGATGGATTTGCCGAGGTGACGGTACTGTTTGCCGATATTGTAGGCTTTACCGAAATATCCTCCCGCACGTCTCCTGAAGAATTAGTCAAATTGCTTAACAAAATATTTTCAGCCTTCGATTGTTTGAGCGAAAAATACGGCTTAGAAAAAATTAAGACCATCGGCGACAATTATATGGTAGCAGGTGGTTTGCCACTGCCCTGTACAAATCACGCCGAATCTATTGCCGAAATGGCCCTAGAAATGCAGCAAGAAATTATGAAATTCCGCGACGAATGCGGTAAACCTCTTAATATCCGCATTGGCATTAATACTGGGCCTGTTGTAGCAGGTGTCATCGGTACTAAAAAGTTTATTTACGATTTGTGGGGAGATGCTGTGAATACGGCAAGCCGCATGGAGTCTCAGGGACTTCCTGGTAAAATTCAAGTTAGCAGCTCAACTTATGAGTTGCTGTGCGATAAGTATTTGTTGGAAAAGCGCGGTAAAATTAATGTTAAAGGTAAAGGGGCAATGACGACTTATTTGCTTAAGGGCAGAAAATTGTAACTGTCGCCCGCAGGCGGTATGGCTGGAAAGGTTGCAGCCCAGCTATTTTCAACAAACTAATTTTTTTTAACGAACCGCGAAGACGCAAAGGACGCTAAGGAAGAGAAGAAGAAGGAAGAAGGAATAAAAAGTTTATAAGTGAGTGAAAGTTGCTATATTACAAGGGGAGTTGATGTTAGTTAGATGGTAAGTATGACGGCTAATCAGGAGCATATTTCTTCGAGTTCACCGATTTGGCAGCC
The DNA here is from genome assembly GCF_015207505.1 of Tychonema sp. LEGE 06208. Taxonomy (GTDB): domain Bacteria; phylum Cyanobacteriota; class Cyanobacteriia; order Cyanobacteriales; family Microcoleaceae; genus Microcoleus. The sequence goes on along the minus strand of NZ_JADEWT010000019.1, from coordinate 8,959 downwards.
CTTCACGCAAATGAAAACTGCTCCTGCGCCGCTGAAGGTGGTTCGCGGTAAAGGAGCGCTGTTGGAATTAGCAGACGGGCGGCAAATTCTCGACTGTATTTCTAGTTGGTGGGTGACGATTCACGGACACAGCCATCCGGTTCTGGCTGAGGCTCTTTACAAACAAGCTCAAACTTTAGAACACGTAATTTTTGCGGGATTTACTCACGAACCGGCACAGAAACTTGCTGATAAATTGATCGGCCACACGCCTGATTCTTTGACGCGAATCTTTTTTTCGGATAATGGTTCGACTGCTGTTGAAGTTGCTCTGAAAATGGCTTTTCAATATTGGCTAAATGTCGGAGAAACTAACCGCACTAGCTTTATTAGTTTTGAGGGAGGTTATCACGGTGATACTGTGGGCGCGATGTCTGCTGGCAGAAGTTCGCTGTGGTGGGAACCTTTTGCGCCTTTAATGTTTCCTGGGGATGTTGTGCCTTTTCCTGCGACTTTTGACGGGGATGCGGAGGTGGAAAGCAAGGAGGCGGAGAGTTTGGATAAATTGGAGTTTTTGTTGCAGCAGGGCGGCTGTGCGGGCATTTTTATTGAGCCTTTGGTGCAAGGTGCTGGGGGAATGCGAATGTGCCGCCCTGAGTTTTTGCGGGCGATCGCACAAATGGCCCGTCAGTATAATGTATTGTTGATTTACGATGAAGTAATGACTGGTTTTGGCCGCACGGGCGAACTGTTTGCCTCGGTTAAATCGGGAACTGCACCGGATATCATGTGTTTGTCTAAGGGATTGTCTGGTGGCTGCTTGCCACTTTCTGTCACAATGGCTTCGGAGGATATTTATCAAGCTTTCTGGCGAGATGAATCGGACAAAGCTTTTTATCACGGTCATTCTTACACCGGAAATCCGTTAGCTTGTGCGGTGGGTGTAGCATCTTTGGAGCTTTTGGAGCAAAACCCAAATGTGTACCAAGGGATGGAAAAACTGCACCGCAAATACCTGAATCAATGGCTGATAAATCATCCTAAACTCGAACGGATTCGGACTTGCGGCACCATTGCAGCAATGGATGTGAAAACCGAAAGCGTTTCCGGTTATTTTAATGACATTGCTCCTGTATTGAAAGCCAGATTTCTCGAAGCGGGGTTTTTGCTCCGCCCCTTGGGAAATACGCTTTACTTGATGCCTCCCTACTGCATTTCTCCTGATGAATTAGAATCGATTTATCGGGTGATTCGTCAGGTTTTGGATACTCTGTAAACCCTTTAATTTTAGTAATGAATTTACCCAATTGGAACGATTTGGCTGACGACGCGCTGGCGGGCAAATGTCTCTCTCGCGAGCAATCTTTAGCCGTATTGCGCGCGCCGGATGAGGTTTTGCTGGAACAACTAAACGCAGCTTATCGGGTGCGCCGCCATTACTGGGGAAACCGCGTCAGATTGCACTATTTGCTAAACGCTCAAAGTGGCCTTTGTCCTGAAGATTGCCATTATTGTTCTCAGTCCAAAATCTCGACTGCGGAAATAGAAAAATATCCGCTTTTAGCTAAGGAAAAAATTCTGGAGGCTGCCGGGCGCGCGGCAGATTTAAAAGCTGGTACGTTTTGTTTGGTAATTTCTGGCCGCCAACCCAACGCATCTACTTTCGATCGCGTTTTGGATGCTGTCGAGACTGTGAAGGCAAATTATAACCTAAAAATCTGCGCTTGTTTGGGGTTGTTGAGCGAGGAACAAACTCACCGTTTGGCTAAAGCTGGAGTCGATCGCGTAAATCACAATCTCAATACTTCCGAATCGTACCACACGGACATCTGCACAACTCATACTTTTGGCGATCGGGTCGAAACCGTCGAACACGTAAAAGCAGCGGGAATCACAACTTGTTCCGGCGGAATTTTGGGGATGGGCGAATCGGACGATGATGCGATAGACTTAGCGCTTTCCCTGCGAAAATTGGGCGTTACTAGCGTACCCGTCAACTTTTTCATTCCGATTCCCGGTACGCCCTTTGCAGGTTTAAACACATTAAATCCCCGCCAATGTTTGCGAATTCTCTGTATGTTCCGATTTTTGCTTCCCAGCCAAGAAATTCGGATTGCTGGGGGACGGGAGGTGCATTTGCGTTCCTTGCAACCCCTGGGACTCTACGCGGCTAATTCTATTTTTGTGGGCGATTATCTGACTACTCCCGGACAAGCGGCCAATCAAGATTGGGATATGATTCGAGATGCAGGATTTGCGATCGAATCCCCCGAAGGTTCTCTTTTAAAAGTTGATTCAGCAGTTACCAAATCCGAACAAAAAACCCTGGTTGTTTAACTATTATAGCAGTTTTCAATCGGATGAAATAGAGTAGGAAATGGCAGATTAAATAGAATAGGACACGGCAGTGCCGTGTCTCTACGGTTGAGATTCTTCAATCTCAAATCTAAAATCCTACAAGAGGGGAAAATTGTGGACAAACGCGAAGAAATTACAATCGCAGAATACCAAGCAACCGCCGAATCTTTCCTGCAAGGAACATGGCATCACGACGTATCCCAAAATCGATCTGCACTCACCGCTGCCATGCCCCGCAATCCCGGTAAAATCCTCGATATAGGATGCGGCCCAGGACGAGATTTAGTCGCGTTTAAAAGCCAAGGACACACAGTTGTAGGCTTAGATGCAACTCCGGCTTTTGTAGAAATAGCAAAAAAGTTATCCGGCTGCGAAGTTTGGCAGCAATCTTTTCTGAATCTCGACTTACCAAAGGCAGAATTTGACGGTATTTTCGCCAATGCTTCCCTGATTCACGTTCCCAGCGACGAGATGGTAAAAGTGCTGCAAAACTTACAAAAAGCCTTAGTTGCGGGCGGTGCAATTGTCATGTCAATGTGCCGGGGAAATTGGGAAGGCTACGACGAGCGACCGACCGGAAAACGCTATACTGCAGGATGGGAATACGAAACTTTAGCACCTTGTTTAGAACAAGCAGGATTTGCAATATTCAACCACTACTACCGCCCCCCCGGCTTACCGCGCGAAGCTCAATCTTGGGTAGTAATGGTCGGAAGAAGTCATTAGTCATTAGTCATTAGTCATTAGTCATTGGTCATTGGGCATTGGGTATTGGGCATTGGGTCATTAGTCATTAGTCATTAGTCATTAGTCATTAGTCATTAGTCATTAGTCATTAGTCATTAGTCATTAGTCATTAGTCATTGGTCATTAGTCATTAGTCATTAGTCATTAGTCATTAGTCATTAGTCATTGGTCATTAGTCATTAGTCATTAGTCATTGGTCATTGGGCATTGGGCATTGGGTATTTTGTAGGGGCGTGTTTAGCTAATAATATATGATACAAACAACTAAAAAACGGCAAAGTCTGCCCTCATTCATTGTCTTGCATTCAATTAATTTCTCAACAATTTTCAAGATTTCTGCGTTTGTCTGCGTTACATCTGCCTTTCATCTGCGATCGATATATCAATTAAAAACTTCGGCAATGAATCTAATCAAAAGTGTCTAAATCATCTTAGTAATTGCTGTATAATAAAAATTGTTAGGAATTCGAGGTAATAAATAATGACAGAGAAATTGCATATCTTTTTAGCAGGTGCTAGCCGAGGCGTTGGCTTAGAAATCGCAAAATGTCTCGTAGCACAAAAGATGCAAGTAACTGCACTTTTGCGATCGCCCAACCACCGCACTGAATTAGAAGCAATGGGCATCAAAGTCATGACTGGCGACGCTTTGGACGCTGCGGCTGTGGAAGCTGCAATGGCTGGCGGCGAACCAATTCATGCCGCAATCAGCACCGTTGGCGGCTTGCCCAAGGATGGGGAAAGAGCCGATTATTTGGGCAACAAAAACTTGATTGATGCGGCTGTTAAAGCAGGCGTGCAAAAATTTATTTTAGTTTCATCCATCGGCAGCGGTAACACTGCTGCTGCTTTGCCGCCGCAAGCTTTAGAAACTTTGCGCCCGGTGTTAATTGAAAAGGAAAAAGCGGAAAATCATTTGATAGCAAGCGGGATGATTTATACTGTGATTCGTCCGGGCGGATTGAAATCGGAACCGGCGACGGGGAACGGTGTTTTAACGGAAGATTTTCGGGTGGCGGGAACGATTCACCGGGCGGATGTAGCGGATTTAGTTTGTCGGTGTTTAGTTTCTGATGCTGCTAACAATAAGGTTTTGTCGGCGGTAGACAAGCAAATGGTTTATGGCAATTTAGAATATGAGGTATTAGGTTTGAAATAAAAAGGCTATTAGTTGGTAATGCGGACTTTAGTCCGCAAATTGGAGCGGATTAAAGTCCGCACGCGCGATCGAACTGTTTTTGCGATCGCACGACCGGATATGATATTGTCTACGATCGCCCGAAGGGTTTAATCAACGATCGCCCGTTAGCGAAGCCCTCGAAGAGGATCGCCCAATCCAACACCAAACGCGCGATCGCAAACAATACCACGCTCTCCACCGCACCAACCGCAAACGGCAATAACTCCTGGAAACCAGGTATTTCCCCCGCCTCAAAAGAAAGTCCCGCATCCAACTGTCCAAAAGCCCGCACCAGCCCAAAAGCCAACACCACACCAGACTTAAGGTGCGGGTTAGTATCGCACCGGATAGCGTAGCGGTAGGTAACGCCGAATAAGAAACCGCCCAAAAGCACCATCACTCCTCTGAAGGCAAAATTTAGGTCAACGGCCATTACCTGCAAGCTCGCCAGAGAATCCCACCAACGGGCTAGGATTAAGCTGTTAACCAGGGCGATCGCCCCAAAACCACAAAAACAAGACAAAGCAGCAACAGTCCCTGCTTTCAAAGATTCTACCCGTTCAGCGAAACTAAAATTTGACGAGTCCTTCACAGCGCCCTCATTTCAAAAATGGCTCAAATTGACTTATCATAAGGGTTGAAGTCACTTTGTACAGTTAGTTCAATAAATAGCTATGGATATTTTGTCACTCGGTTGGGTTTCGGTGCTAGTTTTGTTCTCCTTCTCAATTTCAATGGTAATTTGGGGCCGCAACGGTTTCTAGATTCCAGATGCAGACGGCGGTTGGAACCGCGTCTGCACCTAGAAATGCTAGCCTTTTCCGCCCTAGGCATTAACCGCAAATCTATCTCAAGACTGATACAGACTCAACTTTAAAATTCTATATTGGTAATTGTAGAGTTTATATAAAAAATCATGAACATTGAAAACAGAGTGGAAGCTACAGCTAAAAATATTGAAGGCAAAATCCAAGAAGCTGTGAGCGAAGTGACAGGGGATCAAAAAGATAAATTAGAGGGTCAAGCCAAGCAGGACCAAGCCTCAGCAATGCACCTGAAAGAAGACCTCAAAGATAAAGCAAAAGAGATTGTAGATAAGGCTTAGTCACAGTATTTGCTAAATTTTTCCTGCCTACTCAATCCAGCAAACAATATGTTTGCTGGCTTTTTTTTGTTGGCGCAAACTTGTAGGACTGGTGAAGGGGCATTGGTGTCAACAAACAGGTCAAACCATTGATAAATCTCGCTTTTAGCTGAGGCCATATCCCCCTAAATCCCCCGGATAGTCGGGGGACTTTGAGAAGAATCTTGTCCCGGCGACTATGTGGGGGTGACCGGAGAAGCAAGATGCTCTTCCCCAACTGTGATGGGGGTGACGGGAGACGCAAAATGCTCTTGTCCCCCCCGACTATCCGGGGGGTTAGGGGGGATCTGGCCTAATAGTCAAACAGTAGACCGCTACTACATAAGACGTGTTTGTTGACACAAATGTCAGGGGAACACCTCGCGACACCAAGAAACTAACACACCCGCCAAGTCCCTCAAAATCGCTGCCAATAAAAAAGCTAGGGATATCAATCCCTAGCTCGAAACATAGCACAATTAGTTTTTAGAGTTGGCGCGGGCGATCGCTTTTTCCAAACCCACCTTACCCGCTGCCACCTAAATTAAATTAGCTGAATATCAGTCACCGTCAAGCCCGGTTTGCCGTTGAGGTTTGCCAGTGTAACGGCTGGCAGCGCTCCTGAACCGTCAGGGTCGTACAGCAAGCGACCTGTGTTGTCGTTTAGGTTCAGTCGATTTTCATAGATCAGGAGTGGTGATTGCCCATTTAGCCCGCCCTGACCGTTGTATTCCCCTTCGTCAATCACTAAGAACTGTTGGGAACCAGGTCGGCTCGGTCCATCCACTTTACCGAAGCCGAAGGCATTGCTATCCAAGACGATTTTGTCTACGCCTGCAGTAAAATCACCGATCTGGTCTGCGTTAGTACCGCTGAAGCCCTCGGTGCTGTTCTGGTAGTAGAAGCTGTCACTGCCGAAGCCGCCAATCAGCGTGTCTGCACCGGGCCCGCCGCCGAGAGAGTCGTTGCCGTCTCCTCCGATCAAATAGTCGTTCCCAAAGCCACCCAACAGCGTGTCGTTTCCACCGCCAGCATCTAAGGTATCGTTCCCGTCAATTCCTGGGGTAACAAGATTGGTGGGGCCGCCGAACAGGATGTCGTCGCCAGCACCGGTAGTAATGACATCAGTGCCGTTGCCGCCGGTGATGAAGTTGCTGCCTAAGTTATCGGTAATGACGTTTGGGGCTGTTTGGGCAGGGATAAAGTTGACATTGGCAGCGTAGGATATGGTGTCGTTACCGCCAAGCGTGCCAATTAATGTATCGCCCGTGGTGCCAAAAATGATGTTGTCATTTCCTTCACCGCCGTTCATGAAGTTGCGGATGGCACCGGGGCTGCTGTTGCCCTTTAAGACATCATTGCCCAGGCCGCCGTCGAGAGTAATCAGCGGAGCATTAGTACCGGCAGAAGAAGCATCGATCGTATCGTCGCCATCTCCACCGAAGGCTTGAGTAAAGAAGCCGCTCAAGCTGTCATTGCCACCGCCGCCGATCATTGTGTCAGTCGAAAAAGCTGCCACGATGGTATCGTTGCCCTCGCCGCCGTCGAGCAAGTTCCGACCCGCAAAGCCGGGAAATGAACTGGAGGCGCCTTGGCTCGAAAGCACACCAGGCCTCAGCTCCGAGGTGATGATGTCGTCGCCTGCCCCTCCCAAGGCGGTATCCTGCGTGGCAAAAACCCTGATCCTGTCGTTGCCGTCGCCGCCGTCAAAGAAGTTTCTGCCGCTGCCAAAGTCCCCGATCCCGCCGTAGAGGGAATCGTTGCCCCCACCGCCGAGCAAGGTCGTTCTCTCAATACCGACCGTGATGACGCTCGTCGGGGCAAACGGGCTTGTTTGGGTAGTGTTGGTAATAACTAAAGTATCGTTGTCAAGATCGCCGGACAAGTAGCTGCTGCTGGCCACACCATACAGTGTGTCGTTGCCTTTACCGCCGAAGAGACTGTCTCTCTGATTGATACCTACAACCAAGTCGTCGCCTAAGTCGCCCCGCAAGTAGTTGCTGCCTTCGTTGCCAGCGAAGCCAATAGCCAAGGCACCGGGTAAAGAAAGGTTGTTGCCACCACCAGCGGTGAAAAAGCCGATCGCGTCATTGCCCTTGCCGCCGTAGAGCGAGTCTCTTCTCTGCGCTCCTCCCAGGATCGTATCCGCGTCCTCATTACCAAATATGAGGTTAGCTTCGACAGTACCTTGCAGGAAGTCTTCTCCCGCACCGCCGTACAGCGTAGCGCGGGCTTCAGCAACTATCGTGTCATTGCCTCCGTCGCCAAACAGCAAGGCGGGAGTGCGCTGGGATCTGATGGAATCTTCGTCTTCGCCGCCGTATATGGTGTCGTTCGGGCCGACGGAAACCAAGGTATCGTTATCGCCTTGACCAAATATTAAACTGCCGCCGAGGGTGGAAGTTCTTACGAAATCCGCTCCGGCTCCGGCGAATATTGTATCGGGCCCTAGTCCGGGAAGGTTTAAATCTAATTGATTAGGATCGTCACTTAAAGTTGTCATACAGCTTCACTCCTCATACTTGTTGGTCATCGCTTTCGCGACTACAGACACTGCCTAGAACACCGAATGTTTGGATGCCGCTGTAGTTTAACCTGTTTGCCAGCCGCAAGTCTAGCCTACTGGCGTTAACCGTGTCTAGACTTTCTCCCTCCCCGACTTTTTGCTTGTAAGCTTTTATTTTCAATGTCTTCACCCTTTAATAATCCTTGTGGGCTGTCTCTGGTGCTCACGCTCAAGAAGACGCACCTCATTTTATTAATGTTCCATTCTGGATTTGCGGTCGGGGATCGCCTCCGGGGGAGGAAATTCAAGATTAAGATCGGTCGATCGCTGCGATCGCCAGACAATGAAAAGTCAGGGATTGGTTACTTAGTAACAAGGTTTTGTGGCAATTTCCGGTTTTTCAGGCAGGGCCGTTTTTAAATCAATACGGTTTCATTAAGATCGCTCCTTAGCTTGTTCCCTAGCTTCCGTTCAAAATGGGGGTGACAAGAGTTTTCTCTTGCTTCCCCTTTTTTTTGGGGAGTAGGGGTCGAGTAGGGAGTTCTTTGGAAACAAACCCTGTTAACTCAAGCGTATTGGCTTTTAAATAACTGGCTCGGATTGAACTCCGCGCCACTTTGGGGTTTAAAAGTCTACACCCCGTTTGAATTCTACGCCCCGATCGCCGTAGTGTTTGTGACAGTATACCTCGGAGTGTACGCTTGCCAAGTCATGGTCAGCGTGGGGTTTGTGACAGCGCCCGGTGATAATGATTTCAGTATCGCGGGGCTTCTGCAGCAGGGCTTGGACGATCGGCTCTACCGGCAGCAGTTCTAAGTCTACTGTGGGATTGAGTTCGTCGAGAACGATAGTTTTATACTAGCCGCTGGCGATCGCCATTGTAGCAATTTCCCAGCCGCGTTCTGCTTCTATGCAATCTAGCTCTTGCTGTTCCGCCAAACTATAGCATCTGCGCCGCACCGCTGGCGATCTACTAACGGCGGCTAACTTGGCCGTACCGCTGGCGATCGCCGCCTCTTCTGTTATTTGAGTCTTGTTCGGGGTGGGTACTGGGGCTGTCTCTTAT
>NZ_JADEWT010000199.1 GCF_015207505.1 Tychonema sp. LEGE 06208 | reverse complement strand
TTGGAGTCGGAGTTGTTGGAGTCGGAGTTGTTGGAGTCGGAGTTGTTGGAGTCGGAGTTGTTGGAGTCGGAGTTGTTGGAGTCGGAGTTGTTGGAGTCGGAGTTGTTGGAGTCGGAGTTGTTGGAGTCGGAGTTGTTGGAGTCGGAGTTGTTGGAGTCGGAGTTGTTGGAGTCGGAGTTGTTGGAGTCGGAGTTGTTGGAGTCGGAGTTGTTGGAGTCGGAGTTGTTGGAGTCGGAGTTGTTGGAGTTGGAGCTACAGCGATGTCAACTTTCGCATTATTGTTCGTAATATCAGGGTCATTGCGATCGGCAGCAGCGATCGCGACTGTGTTACTAATAGTTTGCCCACCACTACCAGGATTGACTGTAGCTTTGAGAGTCAACGAGGTAGTATCATTAACCGCTAACTTGCCCACATCCCAAACACCTGTTACAGGATCGTAAGTGCCTTGGGTTGGAGTATTGCTTGTAAGACTGAGAGTTGTAGGTAACAAACTTGTCAACTTGATATTGGCAGCATCATTGCCTAGTGCCACATTTTTTGCACTGACAGTGTAGGTAATGACATCCCCTTCTTTGGGTGCGGGGTTGTCCACCGTGACAGTTACCCCCAAGTCAGCATTTAATTTCCAACCTATATCTTCCAGTATGCCAAGTGTAAGAGGCCCAGGGTTATAGATGGCTACTCCCAAACCCTGACGGGCTGTCATCAAGGAATTACTGCCATTTCCATAGGTGGCTTCGTCTAGGTGATCGATGCTTTGACTGTAAAAGATGTTAGGTGCTTCAATATTAAGTTTGGTGCCGCCATTTCCTGCGACAGCTTTGGGGCCATTGAAGAACAGGTTATTGCTGATTAGCTGGTTTCCTAGTGCGACAGAAGGCACAGGAAAAAGCACTGTGTCAGTGATTTTCTGACCTGAACCATTCTCAATAAATCTGGTGTAGATACTGGGATAGTTATTGATAGTATCAACCGAAATCCCTTGTCCAGTGGCAGAATCGAACCGAAAGGAGCCAATGAATCCCATTCCGTGAGCAATTTCATGGAGGAGTGTGGTAACCAAATCCGTTTGATTAGCACCGGGATTTGCATCGGTTCCAAAGTACCAAGAAAGTCCTGAAAAACTAGCGCTGGGATTATTGTTAACGCGGACATCGATTTCAGGGGAAGTTCCATTCAAATCCGTTCCTGCTAATTGGTTGGCTAGCGGTACTGGATAAAGAGTATTTGTTAACGGTGCGCCGGTAAAGTTTGCCGTGCCAGAGCCATCACCTGTTGCTAAAAAACCAGTTACAGTTTCCCAAGTTGCGTTAATTGTTACGTCTACTTTTGATGTGTCAACTAGCCGATTCCAAATATTAACTGCGTAATCAAATGCTGGTTTCGCTTGAGTTGAAAATGCTGCATCGTAAATAACTTTAATTGCCAAAATTCCTTGGTAAGCGTCTTGCACCTGTGGCCCAAACACCAAAGATGCCTCCATCGCCCCAGTGGCATACCCCAATTCCCAGTCACCGCCTTTCTGGGCACTACCAGTCAGACTCGTAGAAGCTGCCACATTAGCCCCTGTTAGCTGACTCAACCGCTGCGCGAAAGCAGCACCCAAATCTCCCTTTGCTACGTTGCAGCCATACAGAAGAATCTCAGCATTACTTGCCAGCCCCTTTGCCCATTCCTTTAACCACATCACAAAGTCGCAATTTCGGGAGGGGGAAAGAGACACTACACCCCGGTTTTCTTCGTTTATGATATTGGTTGGAGTGGAAGCGCTCAATGTATCCAAAGTCAGCATCGTATTGCCGAGTTGCAGAGAACCGACAGCGCCGTGGGATACAACGTGAACTGCTGAGAAGTTACCGCCCCGCAGTTTTTGAGCAATTTGTTCTACCCCGTTGCGGTTAGAATCCAGCAGGATTACTTCTGTTCCAGGGGTAACGCCGTCAACTAGAGTCTTCCAATTAGGGACAGCAGTATCGATAAATGCGATCGCTTTCGGAGTTTCAGAGATTTTGTGTGACATGATCTACCTTTAGCTATTTGGAAAATGGGAAATTATGGGCTTGCTACTTTGTCAGTTGCTTTAATTGAGCTTAAAATTGTTTAGATTAAACTCAGTAATTTTGCAGCAAAAAAGCTTGCTTGAAGAAACTTTTTTTTGCATCTAACTATTACTTGTGTGAACATAGCGACTCTAAATCAGTTTGGCAAAAGCATCATACTTTTTGAAGTCAGGAGAATTAAAAAGTTGATATTTGAAGAAAATCTCCACCAATCGTTTAACTGAAGCAAAACTCTTAGAGCAGTAAAATCAACGCCTAATAAAGTTTTTAACTTGTAGCCCAATTCCGTCAACAGGATTTCTCGCCATACCTAATCTTTGATGATTTTGAGGATCGGTGCTGCTCAAACTTCCATCAATCGTCGGCCCTAAGCTAATATTCGTCATAATCCCATCTCCTCAAAAATATAGTTGCGTCAAAACCAGCAAAGCCCGCCTTGCGAACCTTCCTAAATATCTATCAGGGCCTTCCTCTGCTTTTTATGCAGAGCGCCCTATTTTGTTACAAAAATTTACATTTCTCCCAAGAGCAGATAAGCTGTATGCCCGATCGCCCGCCAGATGCACCGTCACCAGATGCACCGTCACCAGATGCACCGTCCAACCTAGTTGACAGCCAGAGAAATCATTTCACCATCCTCGACAATCCTTAATCTGTACCGCCCACAACCAAGCTTATAATTATTATATGAGTATTCCCCTGAAACCAGAATCGGAATGGCAAGATATCGAGGATATTCAGCCCTTAATCAGAGCGCATTATCATGCCTCCAAAGCAGAAAAATTAGATACGGCAAATGCGATTATTTCTAAAGTTTGTGAATATTTGCGACAGTGGAATTGTGCAGAGTTAGTATGTGCAAATCTACAGTGGCTATTGTTAAAGGAAGTAAAAAATATTAGCCTTTCAGACACGGGAAATATGCCCACCCCACAATAAAATTAACCTCTTGTGGAACGGGCCGAAGAGCCCGTTTTCTTAGTCCGCGAAGGCGGACTTTGTATGTGTAGCCGCGGTTTCAACCGCCCGGTTTCAACCGCCGATTTTATCAACTTCAACTGCTCGAATAAATGCCTCTTTCTTGCAGTTGCTGCATAAAAAACTCTTCCAAAGAAGGCTTAGCCAAATTCATCCCAATTAGCTGCCCTCCCGTACCGCTCAGACTAGAAATAAACTCCTTCGGATCGCCCTGCAAATGACCGTACCACAAATCATTATCAACTTCCATATCCGGTATCCATTTTTGCAGGATATTCAAGTGGCCGCCCCTACCTTCAACCCGGTAAGTTTTAGTATTTCCCAGAAGTTCGTCGATCGCACCAATGCAGATTAACTCACCGCGAGCCAAAATTGCCACCCGATCGCAAATCTTCTCCACATCCGACAGTACGTGCGAATTAAAAAAAATCGTTTTTCCTTGATTTTTCAGCGATAAAATTATCTCCCGCATCTGATAGCGCCCCATCGGATCTAAACCAGACATCGGCTCATCCAAAAATACCACATCTGGATTGTTAATCAAAGCTTGAGCCATGCCGATCCGTTGCAGCATTCCCTTAGAATACTGGCGCAACTGTTTTTTGATGGCCGCCGATTGAGATAGCCCAACTAAGTCTAACAAATGCGGAATTCGCTGCCGCTGAATCGAGGCCGGAATTTCAAACAAGCCCGCCGCAAATTGCAAGAATTCCCAGCCCGTGAGATAATCGTAAAAGTAGGGATTTTCTGGCAAATAGCCGACTCGCCGCTTCACGTTGCGATCGCCCAAAGGCCTCCCCAACAGCAGCCCCCTGCCAGAAGTCGGCCGCACTATCCCCAGCAAAGCCTTCAGCAGCGTAGTTTTCCCCGCTCCATTCTGCCCTAACAACCCGAAAGTTTCCCCCTCAGAGACAGTCAGAGTGCAACTTTTGAGCGATTCTATTTTTTCGTTCATCCAGAAGCCGGTACGGTAGAACTTCCCCAGATTAAATATTTCCACCACTGGGGTAGCTCCGGGCATCTCGGTGGAAGTTGGCGCATCTATAAGAGGTTCCATTTTCGTCATCTAAATAAGCAGCATCTGATTATATTCTATTGCATAACAGAGAGTCATTAGTCATTAGTCATTAGTCATTAGTTATTGGTTATTGGTTATTGGTTATTAGTTATTAGTTATTGGTTATTGGTTATTGGTTATTGGTTATTGGTTACTTGCTACGAATTCCCCAGTTATTGGTTATTGGTTATTGGTTATTGGTTATTGGTTATTGGTTATTGGTTATTGGTTATTGGTTATTGGTTATTGGTTATTGGTTATTGTTACGAATTCCCCATTTCCAATTATCAATTCCAATAACAACTAACAGTCATCAGTCATCAGTCATCAGTCAACAGTCATCACGAAGCAGGGTAAACGCATCTTAATTTCAACCTAAAACATGATAAGATGAAGTATTGGGCTAAATCAAGTGCGTAATTAGGTGCGATGGATGGCAAAAGGGTTTACTTCGACTTTAACTGCCCAACAAAAAA
>NZ_JADEWT010000198.1 GCF_015207505.1 Tychonema sp. LEGE 06208 | reverse complement strand
TAATGACTAATGACTAATGACTAATGACTAATGACTAATGACTAATGACTAATGACTAATGACTAATGACTAATGACTAATGACTAATGACTAATGACTAATGACTAATGACTAATGACTAATGACTTCTATCCCACACTTCCTTCCAGCTTCAGACTCAACAGCTTATCAGCTTCCGCCGCAAATTCCATCGGTAACTGATTGAAAACATCCTTACAGAAACCGCTAATCATCATCGAAATAGCATTTTCTGCGGAAATTCCCCGCTGTGCGAAGAAGAACAATTGCTCTTCCCCAATCTTGGAAGTCGAAGCTTCGTGTTCCACTTTAGCAGTGTGGTTCTGCACTTGAATGTACGGGAAAGTATTCGCTTGAGCGTTGTCCCCAATCAGCATCGAATCGCACTGAGAATAATTGCGAGCGCCCTTAGCGTTGGGGCCCATTTTTACCAATCCGCGATAGCTGTTTGCAGAATTACCCGCCGAAATTCCCTTAGAAATAATCGTGCTGCGAGTATTTTTGCCGACATGGATCATTTTAGTTCCGGTGTCAGCTTGCTGCTTGTTATTTGTCAGGGCTACCGAGTAGAATTCCCCTACTGAATTGTCGCCGACTAATACGCAACTGGGATATTTCCAAGTAATCGCGGAACCGGTTTCTACTTGCGTCCAAGAAATCTTGGAATTGACTCCTTGACACAAACCGCGCTTTGTCACAAAGTTGTAAATCCCGCCTTTACCGTTCGCGTCGCCGGCGTACCAGTTTTGGACTGTTGAGTATTTGATGTCGGCATTGTCCATTGTTACCAATTCCACGACGGCGGCGTGCAGTTGGTTGGTGTCAAACATCGGGGCGGTGCAGCCTTCGAGGTAAGACACAGAACTGTTTTCTTCTGCAATAATTAGGGTGCGCTCGAATTGGCCGGAATCTTCGTTGTTGATGCGGAAATAGGTTGACAATTCCATCGGGCATTTTACGCCTTTGGGAATGTAAACGAAGGAACCATCGGTGAATACGGCGGAGTTGAGGGCTGCGAAAAAGTTGTCGCCGACTGGTACGACTGTGCCAAGATATTTTTCGATTAGTTCGGGATAATCTTTGATGGCTTCTGTGATGGAACAGAAGATAACGCCGTCTTTGGCTAGTTTTTCTCTAAAGGTTGTGGCAATGGAAACGCTGTCGAAAACAACATCGACGGCGACATTTCCCAGTCGTTTTTGTTCGGATAGGGGAATTCCTAATTTCTCGAAGGTTTCTAATAGTGTCGGATCAACTTCGTCCAAACTGTTGAGCTTTTTGGGCTTTTGTTTTGGCGCGGAGTAGTAGATAATATTTTGGTAGTCGATCGCGGGATAGTTGACATGAGGCCAGGTAGGCTCGGTCATTGTCAGCCACTTCCGGTATGCTTTGAGGCGGAATTGCAGCATGAATTCCGGTTCGTTTTTCTTCGAGGAAATCAGGCGGACTACATCTTCGCTCAAGCCGCGGGCGATGGTGTCCGACTCGATGTCGGTAACGAAACCGTATTTATAGGGCTGGTTGACTAGGGTTGTGACTGTAGAGCTCATGAATTTTGCGCTTTCGAGTGTTCTGGATAAGTCTCTCAAAGATGGCAGACGCTTGAACTGTCCGGGGCCCGGCGAGTTCTGGGGGCTGCTTGGGGAAGTTAAACAACAAGTTTGTTGCTTTAGTATATTTTAAGCTACATTAACAACAGCGATCTTGTCAAAGTCAAATTAATAATTTTTTGTGAAGATGGAGACCACTCAGCAGACTTCCACGAAACAGGACATCCTGCAATATTTGCTCAAGGGGGGTCAGGGGACGGCTCTTGAGTTGGCGGAGTCTTTGGAGATGAGCCCGCAGGCGATTCGCCGTCATTTGAAGGATTTGGAGGCGGAGGGGCTGATTCAATATCAGTCGGTTCAGGCTGGTATGGGGCGACCGCAGCATATTTATGAGCTTACCAGTCTGGGGCGCGATCGCTTCCCGAACCGTTACGGCGATTTTGCTGTGTCTTTCTTGGATACTTTGGCGGAAACCGTCGGCCGCGAGCAAGTGATTAGTATCCTACGAAAACAGTGGCAGCGCAAGGCTACGGACTATCGGCGGTTGGTGGGTTCGGGTTCGCTGCAAGAGCGGGTGACTAAGTTGGTGGAACTCCGCAGGGCTGAAGGTTATATGGCTGAGTGTTATCCTGTAGAATCTGTAGAGGTGGGGATGTGCGATCGCGATGTTAAGGGCGATCGATTTGTGTTGATGGAACACAACTGTGCTATTTCTAATGTGGCGGAAACTTTTCCGAGTGTTTGCGGCAATGAGTTGGAAATGTTTGCGGGGGTTTTGCCGGATTGTATTGTGGAGCGGACTCACTGGATTATAAATGGGGAACACCGCTGCGGTTATTTGATTGCTAGGAAGAAGGAAGTAGTCAGTAGTCAGTAGTCAGTAGTCAGTAGTCAGTAGTCAGTAGTTGTTATTAGTTATTAGTTATTCAACAGTCAACAGTCAACAGTCAACAAATAACTATGGAACCATTAGCAGATTTTTTAAAGCCGGAAGAGTGCGCTGAAGTTGATATGGCGCTGCTGTCGTCGAAGGAAAAGTTTTCGACTCGGTTGGCAATTTATGGTTTGAGGGTGCTCAAGCAAATTGCTGGGGAGACTGGTTTGCCGATAACTGAGGTTTCTAACCAGCAGGTGATGGATTGGATTAAGAATGATGAGAGCATTCAACAGTCGATTCAAGTTGATGCTAGTTTTGAAAACTTTTTTACTAATTTGGTGGTGGCGTCTTTGCGACCGTTGAAGCAAATTGCGGCAGAATCTGAAAGTGCGATCGAGCAATTAACAGTTAAGCAGGTTGTGGCGTGGTTTGTAAAGGATGGGAAGATTCGCCGAGAGCAGGGAACGGATGCGGCATTTTTGGATTTGTGATTGGGCTGACGCGCTCAGACTCCCAGAAACCGGGTTTTTTCGGAATCTGTCGCCTGCAACGAAATATTTTCATAATAAACCCGGTTTCTCGCCTCTCATCGGACTCCATGACATCATTGAAAAAAAACTTTTGACAAAGGGGTTGACAAACTGGGGAGAGTTTGGTAATGTAATAAATGTCGAGCGAAAGAGATGCAGCGCATCAAGTTTAACGCAGACACAGGATTCAAAGTTTTCAAAGCTTTCCTGGTGCTTATGATGTAATGGAACCACTCCGATCCATCCCGAACTCGGTTGTTAAACGTTGCTATGGCGAAGATACTCGGCGGGTCACTGCCCGGTAAAATAGCTCGGTGCCAGGTTAATAATAAATTAAAGCTCTTTTCCCGCAACAACGGAAAAGAGCTTTAGTTTTTTGGGGAGTTGTTAGAAGAAGCTCGGCGGTTGAAACCGCTACTACACAAACGAAGTCCGCCTCCGCGGACTGAAGAATGAGAGGTGAAAATTTATGAAGATTAGTTATGATTCAGAAATTGATGCTCTATACATTAGACTTGTAGAAGGCAAGCATCAGTGTCGCACTTTACAGTTAACTGACGAAATTGCTTTAAATATTGGGGAAAATGAGTTATTGGTAGGGATAGAAGTTTTAGATGCTACACAGGTTTTAGGTAGTGGAAATGTACCTAATGTAGTGCTAGAAAATATAGCTTTTACTGTAGCTTAAATAGAAAGAGCGATCGCTACCTGTGGAAATCTAAGGATGAGTGGAAAAATGATTTGTACTTTTGATGCAAAATCTTATACAGATTTACTTGTTCGCTATCAACCCAAACCGATCGCAAATGAAGCAGAAAACGAGGCCGCCATTGCTCTCGCTTGCGAACTGGAACACGGCCCTATGCGATCGCAGGAGGAAGAGCTATTTCTGGAGCTTTTGATAACGCTGATTGAAAAATTTGAAGCTGAAAATTATCCAATTCCCGCAGGAAATGCTGCTTCAATGTTGCAACATTTAATGGATGCGAGAGATTTGGACAAATCAGATTTGATTCCTGTTTTGGGAACGGAAACTGAGGTTGAGAAAGTTTTTGTTAGTGGAAGGGCGATCGAAATAGATGAGGCCAGAAAATTAGCTGATTTTTTCCAAGTTGATATTAGTTTGTTTCTTTAAGGGCGATCGGGTTTACTGTTATCAAACAGAATCGCACTGATAATTGTATTTGTATCAAAAACGTAGCGCATCTTACTCATCAAAAAGAATTGAATCCAAAATTTCTGGGGTCAATCCTCGCGATTGAGCATTCCGACTCATCTCACTCATTACCTCCTCTAGGGGTCTTTTGCGTCGAATTGCATCCCTAAGTTTCAGGCTAAGTAATGCCTCCAATTTACGACGCTGTTCTTCAGAAGCAGCCTCAAATATCTTAGCAACTTCAGCATTGACGCGAATTGCGATCGTTTTGGTTTGCATGATGGTTATGTGATGTTTTAATGACTGTTTTCAAATAATCTAGAATTGCGGGGGAATAGAACCATATTTTAACACAGTCATCACGAGCGATCGCCCTTATTTTAGCAGTCAAGAGTAGGCGCTCGCATCTTTCCTAGTGATCTAACGGCCAACTTGAGCGGCGGCTAGTAACCTTTATTCTATAACTGAATGATCCTCTACAGTAATCCGCCAATCATTATCCACTTTTTGGACAGGTCGGCTAGGAATGGTCTGAAGCAACTCAATCAATTTCAGATCGGGACACATATAGTCATTTCAAATAAAAAAGAGACACTATTGAGCGCAGTAGGCACAGATAAGTTCATCTAAAGATGTGCCAGCAGGAGCATACATTCTGGCTCGCTTTAAGGCACTAAAATCGTGTTCAATATC
>NZ_JADEWT010000197.1 GCF_015207505.1 Tychonema sp. LEGE 06208 | reverse complement strand
CTCTCCCCCTCTTTACCCGCTCACGAAGTCGAAAGCCCCCTACCGCCTTAACTTCGGGGTTTGGCGACGATCGGAATCTCGATCGCAAACTCAGTCCCTTCTCCCACTGCAGATATGCAATCCAACCTCCCGCCGTGTTTGTCCACCACAATTTGATAACTAATTGACAGCCCCAAACCAGTCCCGTGCCCCACTGGTTTAGTTGTAAAAAACGGATCGAAGATTTTCCCTTTTACAACTTCATCCATTCCCATACCATTATCCTTGATGCTAATTTTAGCCCAATCTTCTGCAAGACTAGAAGTAGTAATTTCAATTTGGCTGGGGTTGGCTTCCATCTCTTCTGGCGATCGGTTTTTTTCTTGCTCCCGCAGCGCATCAATAGCATTATTAATGATATTCATAAATACCTGATTCAATTGTCCTGGATAACATTCTACTTTCGGTAGATGCCCATAATTTTTAACAATTTTAATAGCTTTACAATCCGGCTTTTCCTTAGTTGAATTCTGCAAAATCAACAAAGTGCTGTCAAGTCCTTCGTGAATATTAACAGGTTTCTTTTCAGCTTCGTCAACCCGCGCAAAATTGCGTAAAGTCAGCACAATTTCGCGGATGCGTTCGGAGCCAACTTTCATCGACGAAAGAGTTTTTAACAAATCCTCGCGCAGAAAGTTCAGGTCAATCTCTTCAATAAAATCCTCAATCTCCGCATCAGTTTCTGGATACCTACTCTGGTACATTTCGAGTAATTTTAAAATGTCGCCAGTGTAGTCATTGACATAGGTAATATTGCCATAGATAAAGTTGACTGGATTGTTGATTTCGTGGGCTATACCAGCTACCAAAATTCCCAAAGCCGACATTTTTTCAGCTTCGATCAATTTGAGCTGCATTGCTTGCTGATTTTCCAGAGCTTTTTCTAGTTGAGACATTCTTGCTTTTAATTTATTTTCTGAATCGAGAAATTCTTGAGTAACTGTTTTTAGCAAAAATTCTTTTTCTTGATTCTGGAGTTCTAGTAGGCTGCGTTCGGTTTCCGAAATTTCTAATTTTTGTCGCAGGATTAAATTTTCATCTTCAACATTTTTAATTGCATTTTCCCAGTCTTTTGGTTCCATTTGCTATTAGTTTAAACCTAAAAATAATCTCACAAAAGTTAGATTGTGAATTTGAGTTGCACCCTTAACTTACTTATAATTTAGTCGCAGCTCGCTCCGGCATTTTTGTTGATAAAATTAATAACTCCTTTATTTTGCTCGATCTAAAAATCTTATCTAATATTCATTGAAAATGTCAAGAGATTAACAACAAAGCAAGTTAAAACCGATCGCAGTTTTTCATCCCCGCACTCGCCATCGTTCCCGTTGCGATCGCCCGGGGTCGATCGCACAGCACTCCGCAAGGGTTGCTTGAATTCGAGAGGATCGCGCATTTGTCGGAGGGCCAGGGCGCGAAAAATCGCCAGATGAGTGACAAGATTTGTACAAAAGCCGCCCAGGGCGATCGCCCACAAGCAATCTCAACTACCCAGCCCAGCGCGCCATCTCCCAGAAGGCAAGCACACTATACGATTGCTGAGAAATTTCACTCTTGTGTGTCGATCGCACTCACACACCCGCACCATTTTGTGCTAAGAAATACTACTTGTGACAACATCGAAACAGCATTCTATATTTGGAGAGTAATTGATGTCAGGTAGCGAAGTTCGTGCAGACTTTTGGATGAGCGAGTACATTACCCCCTGGGATATTTACGTTCACGGCATCATCAGCGTCCTCGCTTACAAGAAAACTGCCTATCAAGAAATGTACGTAGTTCAGACCGGTACCTACGGCAAAGGCTTAGTTTTGGACGGCAAATGGCAATCTTGTACCGGCGACGAGTTTCTCTACCACGAACCCCTCGTGCACCCAGCCATGATTGCTCACGGTTCGCCCAAAAAAGTGCTCGTGCTCGGCGGCGGAGAAGGAGCTACAATTAGAGAAGTGCTGCGCTGGAAAACAGTCGAAAAAGTCGTGATGATCGACATTGACGGCGAAGTAGTAGAAGCCTGCCGCGAACACCTGCCAGAAATGCACCAAAATGCCTTTGACGACCCCCGCTGCGAAGTAGTAATCGGCGATGCCTTGGATTATTTAGACAATACCGACAGCGATTGGGATATTGTCATTTCTGACTTGTCAGATCCCATTGAAGAAGGCCCATCTTTCCAGTTATTTACCAAGGAGTATTTTGAGAAAGTTCGCAAAATACTGTCACCTGACGGATATTTTGTAGTACAAGCGGGCCCCGTTTCTCCGGCAGAAATGAAAATGCACGCCCGCATTGTCAACACCCTGAAATCGGTATTCCCCAACGTTCAATCCTGCACCAGCTTTATTTCTACCTACGGAGCTCCTTGGGGTTTTGCGGTAGCTTCGAGCCAGGAAATAAACACGCGGCCAGAACCCGAAGTTACCGACCAAATACTAGCAGAAAAAACAACCGGCGGGTTGCGGATGTTGGACGGGATTACACTGTTGGGGTTGATGCAAGTTCCCGGTCACTTGCGGCGGGTAATCGCCGAGGAAACCGAAGTTTACACTATGGCAGCACCGCCTAAGTTTTTCGGGAAAGGTTCTGTCAGTCAGTGAAGCTAAATTGAAAGAGAAAAGTCGTTTGGAGTAACTGAGATGAGCAATTTAATTCGCATAGTCGCCGCCATTTTTCTTCCCCCTCTGGGTGTATTTTTGACGGTCGGCATCGGTACTGATTTTTGGATAAACCTCGTGCTCACGTTTTTTGGCTTTATTCCTGGCATTGTCCACGCCATTTGGGTAATTTCCAAGCACGATCGAGGTTAAGCTATTTTTGTAAGGTGCGTCGCTGCAAAATTTTCGAGTTTATTTGGAGATGGTTGATAGCGACGCACCCTACAATATTTACAAGGTTAAGCTATTTTTGTAAGGTGCGTCGCTGCAAAATTTTCGAGTTTATTTGGAGATGGTTGATAGATCCGCACCATACCATATTTACAAGGTTTTATTGATTATTGCACCTCAATTTCTTGACAAACCAATTCAGCAATTTTTTTCGCCGCCCCCGATTCTCCTCGAACTGCACGCAAACGATCGCCCATTTGTGCTAATTTATCAGGATGGGTCAAATAGTCGATCGCCAAATCCGCCACAGCATCCGCTTCCAGCCGCCCAATTAACTCCGGCACAATCTCCTCCCCAGCCCAAATATTCGGCCAAGCATAAAGTTTTCCCTTCCCCAATTGCAAGATGGCCCAATTAATCGCCGTCGCAAAAACAGAACCGACTAACGGCAAATTTGCCAGCAATCCCGGCAAACCATCCCAAGCTTTCATCGCATCCAATTGCTGCGTCGGAATCAACACAATCATCGGTACAGCTAAGGAACCCAATTCCGCAGTATTCGCCCCCACAGTAGTCAAACACAAACTACATTCTGATAGTAAATCATAAGCTGGAGTCTCAGTCCAAAGTTCTATTTTTAGGTTATTTTCTGTCAGCAAAAACGGCGATTCTGTTAAATGCAGTTGGGCGCTGGCGCTGTCAAATAAATGCAGGCAAGGATTTTGTTTTGGGTCGGCAAAACCTGCTATAGTTTGCACATCTATGGTAGGCGCAACCGGAATTACAAAGCGTGTTTGAGGACGGATGCGGTGGATGGATTGGGCGATCGCCAAACATAAAGGTACACCTAAAGCTAATTTCGCCGCCTTAGAACCCGGTAACAATCCAATTAATTCTATTTTGGGAGGAGGCGGAGCAAAAGCATCTGCGTTTCCAGGCAGATCCAGGAAACGAGGTAAATCAGTCGATTTGCGATCGGCTACTTCGGCAATCAAATCTCCCACAACTGCAAATTTACTAGCATATTTTTGGGGAACTTTAGCAAAAACTTCCGGTTTCATCGCCCCAAACTTATCAATCCAGCGATACCACCGCGCGTCCCATTCCGCATAAGTAACAGTGCGATATTTTAGCCTTTTGCCAATAACAACCGTAAAAAATTGGTCGCCGCCTAAAAATAAAACAACTCCGGTTTCGTACCAGTCCCAATTTTGGGCAGTTTTGCCCGATAATAGGAATGAAAAAAAATGCTCCGGTGCTTGCACTCTGTCCACTTCTGGATAGGAAGATGCGATTTCTGCTTCTTTCCCCGTGGCGTGCGGACAGGGGGACAGCACCACCGAAATTCGCGCTTCTGTGCCCCTGTTTGCCAATTGCTGGCGCAATGCTTGCACGGCGGGACGCACCCAAGTTGCCAATTCTCCGGGGCCGTTGGAGAGGATTAAAATATCGACTGTCATAGGATTTAAGATTTAAAAGGATGCAAAGGAGATTTTATGACAGATTTAATTGATGCCGTCAAGATGGGTGATGTGGCGGCGGTAGAATGTGCGATCGAACAACGCGCAGATATCAATGCCAAAGATGGCGAAGGCGCGACGGCTTTGACCGCTGCGGCTGAGGCTGGCAATGCTGAAATTGTCAAAAAAATCCTCGCAGCAAGCGCGGATGCTAACAGTCAGGATAATGACGGGTGGACGCCGTTAATGAGTGCCGCTGCTGCAGGACATAGCGAGATTGTACAGCTTTTGCTGGAAGCTGGGGCGGATGTGAATGCTCAAACTACTTTTGGTTTGACGGCTTTGATGAGTGCGGCGGGTAGCGGGCGCGCTGATGTTGTGCAGGTTTTGCTGGAGGCGGGTGCTGATATCAAAGCTAAGGATAATAATACTTGGACTGCTTTAATTTGGGCATCTTCGGAACATCATCAAGATGTCGTTGAGGTTTTGAAGCTGGCGCGCGATCGGCATTAGAACTTTTGCAAAAATACAGTGCACCCCACCCCAACCCTCCCCGA
>NZ_JADEWT010000196.1 GCF_015207505.1 Tychonema sp. LEGE 06208 | reverse complement strand
AGGCGACAGCACTAATGACTAATGACTAATGACTAATGACTAATGACTTCTTCCTGATGACATTGTACGGAAAGCTCGGAGGCGACAGCACTAATGACTAATGACTAATGACTAATGACTAATGACTAATGACTTCTTCCTGATGACATTGTACGGAAAGCTCGGAGGCGACAGCACTAATGACTAATGACTAATGACTAATGACTTCTTCCTGATGACATTGTACGGAAAGCTCGGAGGCGACAGCACTAATGACTAATGACTAATGACTAATGACTAATGACTTCTTCCTGATGACATTGTACGGAAAGCTCGGAGGCGACAGCACTAATGACTAATGACTAATGACTAATGACTAATGACTAATGACTTCTTCCTGATGACATTGTACGGAAAGCTCGGAGGCGACAGCACTAATGACTAATGACTAATGACTAATGACTTCTTCCTGATGACGTTGTACGGAAAGCAGTTGTCAGTTGTCAGTTGTCAGTTGTCAGTTGTCAGTTGCCAGTTGTTACCAATAACAAATAACAAATAACAAATAATAAACAACAAACAACAAACAACAAACAACAAATAACTAATGACTAATGACTAATGACTAATGACTAATAACTAATGACTAATGACTAATGACTAATGACTAATGACTAATGACTAATGACTAATGACTAATGACTAATGACTAATGACTAATGACTTCCCCTATTTAAATCAAAGTCAGTGCCAAACCTTTAATCGATCGCCCGTCGCCAATTGGACCAACGATGGAAGCCCGACCGGTCGTCAAATTAATATTGTACAGGCTCGAAACTCCCCCAACCTCGATCGCAGCCAAAGCCGTCTCGTTACCGCCAACACTCCTGACATCAAAGCCGAGAACGGTACCAGCATCAACTCCCAAAGAGCCGATCGTATTCAACACTCCATTATTCGGCGGATCTTGCCGCACCAAAACGTCTAAGTTGCTGTCGATGGCAAACAAAGTTGTCGAATTTACCCCCGGCAAATTGTTAGTATAGGCAGCAGCCGCCACCCCCGGAGAATTTCCAAAATTGCGATCGCCCGCAGCATAAGCCAAATTCCCGTCGAGTTGAATTCCCCCCGTCAGCGTGTCAAAATCCACAACTGCCCCCGTATCCGGGTTGAGGCGGGCATTTTGACCGGCTTGATTGACCAGCCGAATGCGATCCACCGTCGGATTGAAATCAAAACCCGCAGCCCCCGGAGTCAAACCAACAGGAAATTGCCCAGTCCCGACTTGACTTGCAGCCCCAGTCACCGGATCGATCGCGTACAAGCGATTGCTAGAACCCACACCGTAAAGTACGCCATTAGCCGGTCGAAAATCAATCCCCAGCAAACTTTCTCCAGGCTGCAAACCCGTAACTGTCGCGTCGCTCAGAATCGCCTGCGGTGCCGCCTCGTTGAAACCGACAATTGCTTCAGCGCCATTTCTGACAGTCAAGGCGTAAGCTGTAGGCAAAGGCAAAGCCAAACCGTTAATCTGTCTTCCGTCGGCAATTTGGCCCGCGAAGGAAGCTTGACCGGTTGTCAAATTGATATTGTACAAACCGGAAACACCCCCAACTTGCAGCGCAGCCACCGCGACATCGCGGCCGCCGATAGTTCTGATATCAAAGCCGAGAATGCTAGTAGCATCAACTCCCAAAGATCCGATCGTATTCAACACTCCATTATTCGGCGGATCTTGTCGCACCAAAACATCTAAATTGCTGTCGATTGCAAACAAAGTTGTCGAAGTTACCCCGGCCAAATTGTTAGTATAGGCAGCCCCAGCCACCCCCGGAGAACTTCCGAAATTGCGATCGCCCGCAGCATAAGCCAAATTCCCGTCGAGTTGAATTCCCCCCGCCTGCGTGTCAAAATCCACAATTCCCGCCGTATTCGGATTGAGGCGGGCATTTTGACCGGCTTGATTGACAAACCGAATGCGATCCACCGTCGGATTGAAATCAAAACCCGCAGCCCCCGAAGTCAAACCAACAGGAAATTCCCCGCTACCGACTTGACTTGCTTCTCCAGTTCTGGGATTGAGAGTATACAAGCGATTGCTGCTACCCACACCGTAAAGTACGCCATTCGCCGGCCGATAATCAATTCCCAGCAAACTTTCTCCCGCTGGTAATCCAGTCACGGGCAAATCTGAGATGACACTTCCCGGATTGGAAAGACTAAAACCAACAATCCGATTAGTAGAAGTTAAAGCATAAGCCGTTGTCCGCGGTGGAGGCGGGAGAGTGGGAACAATGCTGCTAATATTATTAGTGAAATTTGCCGGGCCGATCGAACTTTGTCTCACCCCTTGGAGAACCGCAAAAAATTCTCCTGTCACCCGGTCTTGAATAACAGTATTGTTTCCAGCTTCCAGAATATTCAAGTCGCTAAAACTGACACCTTCTCCCAAACCGATTAAATCTGTACCCGGTGCAAAATCTGCGATCGCGTCAGCATCGCCCAAACTGACACCGCCGCTGGTACGAAAAGGATCGGCATCAGCGTAGCGCCTCAAAACAAATAGGTCTGCCCCCTCGCCGCCGCTCAGGATATCAGTACCGCGATCGCCCGACAAAACATCATTGCCGGAGTTTCCTGAGATGAAATCGCTACCTTTTCCGCCAACTAAAAAATCGCTACCTTCACCGCCGTTAATAGTATCGTTATCTAAATCTCCAAAAAGCGAATCTTGACCAGAACCCCCATCAATGGAATCGCTTTGTTTTCCTCCAAAGATGCTGTCATTTCCCGAGTTTGCCACAATGGTGTCATTGCCCGCCAAACCAAAAATCAGGTCATCTTCTGGAGTTCCGGCTAGCAAGTCGGCTTGTGAGGTACCTCTAATTTCTGCCATGCTGTAATCACCCTCTAATTTTGATATTTTTGTTGCCTAAAAGCGGCGACTTTCTCAGTTCAACATATCACGAATTCGCACTGTCAGAATGTTTGTCCCACTCTAGACATCTCCAAGCAAATTTTGGGCAGGCTGGATGCCTGCACCACAAGAATTATTAGAGATGTCTATTAGTAATATACGATGAATTCATTATTTTGGATCTGTACCTCGCTCGATTACTTTTCAATACCATCTCATCTATAACTAAATCCCCGGTCATACTGCTTGTGGATTTGCGCGATCGGGCTTTGACAGAACGCCAAAAAATATTCGTAAATACTGAGGATTTACGACTAAATTTACCCGATCCAGGTCAGACAATTTCTCAATTAAATGAGATCCGCGGTCTAGCAATTGCCAGATCGGATTGCCAAGTAGCTCTCATATTTTGAAAGGCCTCTGCCACCAAGTGCATTACAATGGACTTCAATAGAATTTGAAAATGAGTGTAATCTTGTCTAATTTAGTTGACTATTTAAGATTTTCCAGTTTAATTCTAGGGTCAACTGCTTTAAGTAGTAAATCTGCCAACAAATTACCAACAATCAACATGGTCGCGCCCATCATCAAACTTGCCATGACTAAGTACAAATCTTGATTTGTCACGGCTTCCAAAGTCAGTTTTCCCAAACCAGGCCAATTAAAGAAAAATTCAGCAATAAATGCACCGCTTAACAAACTAGCAAACTCAAAACCCAATAGCGTGACTAACGGATTAATCGCATTCCGTAAAGCGTGAACGTAAATTACTCGATTGTCGGGTAAACCTTTGGCCTTGGCGGTGCGGATGTAATCTTGACGCAGTACATCCAATAATTGTCCGCGCATCAATCTTTGCAAGCCTGCAAAACCTGTAACGCTGAGGGCGACTGTTGGCAAGATTAAGTGCCAGCAGTAATCGAGGATTTGACCCCACCAAGGTAAGTCTGCATGGTCGATGCTGGTCATTCCTCCGACGGGGAAAAGAGGGGAAGTATTTTGAGCAAAAAATAGCAGCAGCAAGGCTGTGATAAAGCTGGGAAATCCCTGGCCGGTGTAGCTGACTACTTGCAAAACTCGATCGACTGTGCGGTTTTGATTGACGGCGGCAACTATTCCCAAAGGAAGCGCGATCGCCCAAGTTACAATCAAAGAGGCGATCGCCATCAACAGCGTCGCCGGTACCCGTTCCCACAGCAGCGACGCTACGGATCGCTGATACACAAAACTCGTGCCAAAATTCCCCCGCGTTACAATTTGTTGCAACCACAGCCAATACTGCACAATCGCTGGTTTATCCAAGCCGAACTGCTGTTCGAGTTGCTTGAGTGTCTCCGGCGAAATCTTGGGATTTTGGCTCAAAGTATCTAAGTAATTTCCTGGTGCCAACTCAATAATTGCAAAACAAAGAGCCGATGCTAAAAATAAGGTTAAAAGTGCCTGCAACAGTCGCTTGACTACATAAGTAAATGTCTCGTTGCCAAATATAGAACTCAATATTCGCGAATTTCGATTAGATTTAATAGAAGCCATGCGATTTTAGATTTGAGATTGAAGATTGAAGAATTTTTAATGATTCATAAATACGAGCAGTCAACAGCCCGTCGGGTGCGTCGGGAGCAATTTTTGAGTAGGTTCTCGTCACATTCAGCCCCCTGACGCACCCGACAATCACTAATGACTAATGACTAATGACTACTGACTAGGGAATTGGCCCGCGCAGGTCATTGGCCCGCACAGGTCATTGGGAATAGGAACTAACAAATAACCAATAACCAATAACAAATAACCAATAACCAATAACTAATGACTAATAACCAACAACCAACAACCAACAACTAATAACCAACAACCAACAACCAATAACTACTGACTACTGACTACTGACTACTGACTACTGACTACTGACTACTGACTACTGACTACTGACTACTGACTACTGACTACTGACTACTGACTACTGACTACTGACTACTGACTACTGACTACTGA
>NZ_JADEWT010000195.1 GCF_015207505.1 Tychonema sp. LEGE 06208 | reverse complement strand
CCCTTAACCAGGGTGCTCTCCTAAATGCCCCCCCCCTTAACAAGGGGGGGCTAGGGGGGGTTACATCTCCAAAAACTGCCATTACAGCCGACCATATCTCTGTCGGAAACGGTTCCGACGAACTAATTAGATCGCTTTTAATTGCAACCTGTCTGGGTGGCCAAGGCTCAATTTTAGTCGCCAATCCCACCTTTTCGATGTATGGCATTATCGCGCAAACCCTCGGTATTCCCGCTGTCAGTGTGGCGCGAAAAGAGGATAATTTTGAAATAGATATCGAGGCGGCTAAAAGAGCGATCCTCTCCGAGGGCTGCGCTAACGCCCAAAATCAAAATCCCCCCGTGCGCGCCGTCTTTGTCGTCCATCCCAATTCCCCCACAGCTAATGCTTTGACACCAGATGAGGTGGATTGGTTAGAAACATTACCGCCCAATATTTTAGTAGTAATTGACGAAGCTTATTTTGAATTCAGCCACAATACCTTAGCAGACAGATTGCACCAACACCCGAACTGGGTAATTTTGCGAACATTTTCCAAAGCATTTCGACTAGCATCAATGAGAGTCGGATATGCGATCGCCCATCCAGAGTTCACAGCCGCCTTAGAAAAAATCCGCCTCCCCTACAACCTCCCCAGTTTATCGCAAACCGCAGCCGAATTCGCCCTAGCCCAGCGACAGCTACTGCTAGCAGTAGTTCCCGAAATTATAGCCGAAAGAGCCAAATTAATTGCAGCGCTAACTCAGCAGCCAAAATTGCAAGTTTGGCCCAGTGCGGCAAACTTTGTTTACCTGCGGGTGAAAGCCAGCGACAGCGAAGCAGCGGAACAGGAACACCAAAAAATCATGCAGCAGCTAAAAATTCGAGGAACGTTAATTCGTCACACAGGCGGAGGTTTGCGAATTACGGTTGGTAGCCCGGAGGAAAATCAGCGGACAGTCGATCGAATCGCTGCGATTTTGATTTGACAACAACCCTTAAAAATGGTATGAATTGAAGCAAATTACCATGCCATTTTTAATTATCAATCTGTCGCGCCGCCCGAATAGTTTGGGGAAATACGCCTACTAAAAGTGCCAAAGCTTCATCGGGAATTTGTGCCACTGTTTCCCCATCAAAATATTGTTCAAACTGAGTTAAAATCATTTGTGCGCGTTCCAAAGCTGTCGGCTTTGCAGTTAACTGTTCCGTTAATCGCACCCAATGCCGCCGAATTCCAAAAGCTTTCTGTCTTTCTTCGGGAGATTGAGGACAAACTAAACCAAAATCTCCCACGGGAATCGCCCGCCCAGAGTCAACGTCAAAAGCACCGCCAACCGCAGCCCCCGGCCCGGCAAACTCTGCGTGGAAGCGCTTAATCAAAATTAGACCGTTCCGGCGACGGCTATCTACCATCAACAGTTGGCCGTTGTTGATTTCTGCGAGAATTTCAGAGGGGTTGGTGTACTCAGTCAAATCTGTGCCAAGGTTTCGATGTCGCAAGTCCGGGTCTGCACAAAGGCAGATGCGGACAATAGCGTTAAAGTTAAAATCAGAGCTGGATGAAATCTCAAATCTGCGATCGTCCAGCGATCGAGATTATTCATTTAAACTTATAAATCAATACTGTCACAAGGTGGTAGCTTGAGCGCGATCGAATATCAAATGCAGGTTGAACAAGTAGTAGACACCCTGAAAGCGGAGCTCCCGACGCTGTTTGAGAAAGACATCTCCTACGACATATACACAAAAGCCATCTATTTTCAAGATCCCGTCAACAAATTTAAAGGAAAAATCAACTACCGCATTATCTTTTGGACTTTGCGATTTCACGGGCAGCTATTTTTTAACGAGATTTACTTCGACCTCCACGACGTAAGTCAGACAGCCCCTGATACTATTGTGGCAAATTGGACTGTGCGCGGGACGCTGCGCGTACCCTGGAAAGCTCAAATTTTCTTTAACGGCTACTCTACCTACAAAATGGATGAGGACGGCTTGATTTACCAACATATCGACACTTGGGACAGAAAACCCGGAGAAATTTTAAAGCAGTTTTTGGGCAAGGGAACATTTTTACTCAAATAGTAGCAGGGGACTGCACGTAAACCGTAGGATTTTCCATCGTAAACACAATACCGTGGACTGCAAGAGATTTAGCAATTTGAACGCTTGCTAACTCTAGTAGGCGTTTACGCACCTCAACCGCATTATCCTGAGAGCCTAAAATTGCCAAACTAACCCTTAATCTTTTTCCCGAACCATCGGCGAGAGCAATATTTGTGCTGTTAGGATCGATTCCTGATAGGAAAACAATTTTTTCCATGATAGCTTGCTGCACTAGAGCATATTCTCGTTCTCCTAAAGCACTTGCAAAGTCCATATACAGTAACACCATAATTTTTTTGGCAAGAGTAACGTTTTCAATTTCTACACTGACTAAGATAGAATTGGGCATCACAATAATTGTACCCGTACCGAGGGAACGAATTTTTGTCGATCGCAATCCAATACTTTCTACTTTCCCCAACTCTCCAGCGGGTAGACGGATATAGTCACCAGTGACAAAAGGGCGATCTAAATACAATACTAGAGTAGCAATCAGTTGTTCGAGAATTTTTTGGGCTGCAAAGGCGACGGCTAAACCAACCAACCCCAAACTAGCAACCAAACCAATCAAGTCAAAGTTTACGCTGCGGGCAAATGTCACCAGTGCTACAATAAAGATAAAGACATTCAACACAGTTTCAAATACTAAAATTGCATCATCGCTACTGGGATTAAATTTTCCCCCAAACTTGAATCCATAGGTACGCAGGTAGCGGCTAGTAACTTTTGTAGATAACCAATAGAGACAGCCAACTACAAATAAATTAGCAATCGGTTTTAGCAGCTCATACACAACTGGTGCTAATGTTTCTAGCAAGCTCAGAGACCAACTGACACAAATAGAGAGAACTGAAAATTGCACGAGAATTTCGCTTGGTTGAATAAGTGCCAGGTAAACATTTTCTGTTGAATGAATATCTAGCTTTTTGATGGCAAATCTCAATAAGCCTGGAGCGTAGTGGCTAAATACAAAAGAGCTTCCTAATGCTCCCAAAAATATCAGCCACTGGGGCTGAGAAAATGGGGAAAAAATCTGATAGCGAATACTTCGCAATACCGGGAACCATTCCGCACACACTAGGGCGATCGCTAACCAGGCAAAACTAAAAAAAACCTTGGTAAAACTACCAGTTTCCCACTGAGCTATTTTGGCGACAATTACCAATAAAAACCGCAATAGTATAATAATTCCTATACCAATTAAAACCCACAAACTTCTCTCCACAATGTATTGTGAAGTTCGTTCTTTTTTTGCCTTGGCGACCGCCCTTTCTAGAATATCTTCCCATTGTTTAGCTTGTTGAGATAAAGAAAAGTTTGGTAAAACATCGTTAGCGGTAACTGTCAACAAGTAATTCTTGTTTAAAGAAATTGAAGTAGCGCTTGTATTAGGATCGTTACGCACATCAAAACTTATGAGTTTCTCATTTGAAATCGCATCAGCCAGTAATTTATTGGCAAATTCGGTACGATCTAATGCTGAAGATCGATCTACAGGTTGTAAATAAAACAGCGGAATGCCATCAACTACTACAGGAGAATGAGGGCCGTCAACACTTAGAGCAAAACTCATCGGAAAAGTCGCTAAAAACAAAGCCATTACAAATAAGAATATCAGCTTCATTGGTCGTTTAAATAGGAATTGGAGCATCCACATAAATCGTTGGTTGGTTAATGGTGAAAGAAATATTATGTTTTGGGAGTTGTTTGGTGATTTGTTGGGTAGCTAGATCCAGCAATTGCCGCCTCAAGTCCATAGATAATTCATTAGAACCCAAAATGAAAAAAGAAATTTGGGCTTGGTTGTTACTGAAGGAAACCTCCGTGCTGCGCCAGTCTAAACCAAAAATGTCCATCGTGCTTTCCATCACAGTTTGACGGATTAGTGCTTCATCCTGAGCAGATACCTGTTCGGGAAACTCTAGCATCATAATCGACATGACTTTCTTAGCGCTGGTATAGTTCTCTATGGTAACTTCTGTCAGCGAATTATTAGGAATAACTGTGAGAGTACCTTTACCAGAGGTGCGAATTTTTGTTGACCTTAAACCAATACTTTCGACTCGTCCGAAAGTGCCTTGTTTTCCCAGAGGGCCGTCGGATAAACCAATATAGTCTCCAACTTGAAAAGGGCGATCGAGAGTTAATACAATTCCTCCTAAAAATTGTTCTAACGTCTTCTGAGCAGCAAAGGCAATAGCAACACCTCCAATCCCCAAGCTAGCAAGTATGCCTCCCACATTGAGATTATGGCTAATGCAAAAGACTAAAATGACTATTACAGCGATCGCAAAGTCTCCCAGATAGCGAATTAAAAAGATAGACTCGCCTCTTACTTTCGGGTTGGAGTCAAAGGTTGCGCCTAAAATTGTGCTATTAAAAACTTCTCGAAATAAACTTGACACTAGCCAACCGGCAGAGCAAGTGATGCCCGCACTCAAACCAAACTCCATCAATTTTAGCCATTTAGTGTGAGGGATTAAAACTAACATGACTTCCATCGCTGACAGAGTTAATAAAATTAAAATTAGATTTTTAGAGGCAAGCAATACACCAATATATTTTTTTTTCAAGAAGCTTGGGGCAAATAAAGCTAATATCAATCTCAAGGTTGGGAACGCTACCAGTCCAGCTAATCCCCCAATTCCTCCAGCTAGAAAAATCAGGATAACTTGCAAAAAGCGATCGCCATAATTTAAAGGCAGTTGTGTGAACATAAATAGCAAATTAATTGTTGTTGTCATGGTCAAACTAACTGTATTATAATAAATAGTTGACAGTTGTCATTAGTCATTAGTCATTAGTCATTAGTCATTAGTCATTAGTCATTAGTCATTAGTCATTAGTCATTAGTCATTAGTCATTAGTCATTAGTCATTAGTCATTAGTCATTAGTCATTAGTCATTAG
>NZ_JADEWT010000194.1 GCF_015207505.1 Tychonema sp. LEGE 06208 | reverse complement strand
CGCCCAGACAGCCCCCGTTACCATTCCTCCAGCCTGAAAACCGGCGATCGCCCCCCCCACCGCCCCAGCCAAAACCAGCGCCGCCAGCCACACTTTAGGCGTTGCCGAACCCTCCGCCAGCAAAATCGCGGCCCACAGCCAATCCGCACCCCAGATTAAAGCCGACATCCACAGGGGGGCGTGATATTTTGTCAAAATGCAGCCCGTCACAGCGTAACTCGCCACGGCGATCGCCAGTGGGCCCCAAGGGAAAGTTAAATAGTTTTGAGATGGCTGCGGTTTGGAATATTGAGTCGGAAACTCTTTTTTCCTTTTCGGGGTAAGCTTTAGACTGTTTTGAACTCGCCGCGCTTTCCTCGCCGCGCTGCGCCCCGAAGGCTTTCTTCCCCGCTCGGTTTGTCTATTTTTAGTGGTAAATTGTTTCTTGCTTAAAGAGTTGTTTGGAGTTGAAACTTTTTGGGATGAGGCTTTGGGGCGGGTTTGACGGCGCTGGGAACCGTGCCTGCCGGCTGATTTTCCCGAACGTCTTCTCAGTGGCTTTTCCGGCGGCGCAGGGGGTGGCGCAGGCTGTGGCTGCTGAAACGGTTTGTCGATCGACTTCGATTCCGGCTGACTGAGAAACAACACCAACTCTTCGTAAGCTTGATTAATTTCTATTAATCTTTGTTCAGCTTTTTGTTGCAGGCGATCGCCAGGGGGCAACCGATCGGGATGCCACACAAACGCTAAATCCCTGTAAGAGCGTTTAATTTCTTCTAAGGAAGCTCCAGGCTCAATTTCGAGGATTTCGTAGCATCGATTAATGTCAGCCATAGGCTTCGATCGGCAGGTATTGGTAAATTTACGCGCGTGCGAAGCTATCCCGTAAGGAATCATACTTCTTATCTTTTAGCATTCTCAGGCAAGCTGCACAATCAGCCGATCGCGATCGAGGGTCAGTCGATTATAGATTGAGGACTTATGCCATGTCCGATCGATTACCACCATTACAAAAATGGATCGCGATATCGGTCAATCGAGGGGACATGATATTACGCAGAAAACCCGGTTTTTCGGATAAATCGAAATTTTAGACTCCACTTTGGGCTCCGGTGAATCACTGCGCTGCAAGTAAATCGAAAATCGAAAATCGAAAATTTCAAATCGACTGACTGATTTTATAAGGGTTTAGAGCTTTTTTGCGGTTGCGCTCGGTTTTGAAACAGGCATCACAACTGGCTACAATGAGAAAATACTTTCGTGCGATCGCAATCTGTGTCAGTGTCGGCAAATCAAGCTCCCACCTTCATCTTAGTTGACGGCCACTCCCTGGCCTTTCGTTCCTACTTCGCCTTTGCCAAAAGTCGAGACGGAGGCTTGCGAACGACCACAGGCATTCCCACCAGCGTCTGTTTTGGCTTTCTCAAGTCGCTGCTGGAAGTTATGGCCGCCCACGATCCCCAGTACATGGCGATCGCCTTTGACCTCGCCACGCCCACTTTTCGCCACGAAGCAGACGAAACTTACAAAGCAGGTCGTCCCGAAACCCCCGAAGATTTTATTCCCGATCTCAAAAACCTGCAAGAACTCCTCACCTATCTCAATTTGCCAGCAGTCACCGCTGAGGGCTACGAAGCTGACGATGTTTTAGGAACTTTAGCCAACAAAGCCAGCGCCGCCGGTTATGCGGTTAAAATCCTCACGGGCGATCGAGATTTGTTTCAATTAGTAGAAACCGACAAAAATATCAGCGTCTTGTATTTGAGTACCGACGAGCTCAGGCGATCGGGAAAAGGCAAATCTCAAGAATACGGCCCCGAACAAGTTAAAGAAAAACTCGGTATTTTGCCCGAACAAGTAATAGATTATAAAGCTTTGTGCGGCGACAAATCCGACAACATTCCCGGAGTCAAAGGCATCGGCGACAAAACCGCCCTGCAATTGCTAGAAGCTTACAATTCCCTCGACGGAATTTATGCAGCCATCGACGAGATTAAAGGCGCAACCAAGAAAAAGCTAGAAGAAGGCAAAGAAGCTGCCTATCATTCTCAGCG
Source organism: Tychonema sp. LEGE 06208 (assembly GCF_015207505.1). Taxonomy (GTDB): domain Bacteria; phylum Cyanobacteriota; class Cyanobacteriia; order Cyanobacteriales; family Microcoleaceae; genus Microcoleus. The sequence continues at coordinate 3,005 of NZ_JADEWT010000194.1, read as the reverse complement.
CATGGCGACAATTGTCCAAGATGTTCCCTTAGAAATCAACTTAGAAGATTGCCAGCTTATAGGTTTTGATGAATCAGCCTTGATTACCATGCTGGAAAAGTTGGAATTCAAAACATTTTTAACCAAAGTCAAACAAATTCAAAAGCGGTTCGGTGGTGCGGAAAAAGAAAGTTCGGCAGCGGATTCTGTAACGGATTTAACGGATGTTCGGAGGGAAGGTTCGGCAGCGGATTCTGTAACGGATTTAACGGATGTTCGGAAAAAGGGAGAAGTTACAGTCTCTGAATTGCCTAACGCTGATAATTCAAATGATTTTTCCGCTGCAAGTTCTGAAATTTCAGAAGCAGACGAATTGTGGTTTTTTAGTGCGGCAGAAACCAAAGCTGCCCAGCAGAAAAACAAACTGCCAATCCAACCCCGAATCATTCAAACAATAGAACAGTTAAACGAATTAGTCCAACTGCTAGAAACCCACACCGACAAAAACTCGCCCGTGGCGTGGGATACCGAAACCACCGCCCTCGAACCGCGAGATGCCGAATTAGTGGGAATTGGCTGCTGTTGGGGAACCGGTGAAGAGGATTTAGCTTACATTCCCACGGGACACAAAACGGGTAAAAATTTGGACAAAGCCACGGCTTTAAATGCTTTGCGTCCGATTTTGGAAAGCGAAAATTATCCCAAGGCGCTGCAAAATGCTAAATTCGATCGCCTGATCCTGCGCTGTCAAGGAATCAAACTCGCTGGAGTCGTATTTGACACCATGCTAGCCAGTTACGTACTCAACCCAGAAACTAGCCACAGCCTCAGTGAATTGTCAAGGCACTACTTAGGCATTGTCGCAGAAAGCTACAAGGAATTAGTACCGAAAAACAAAACAATTGCTGACATCAGTATTGTAAAAGTAGCTGACTACTGCGGTATGGATGTTCACACCACGTTTGGGTTAGTAAGTAAACTTAGAGCAGAATTGGATAAAGCTGATGAAGCTAGCTTTTCCGGAAAAACTTTGGAGGATTTACTGCTGAAAGTAGAACAGCCTTTAGAGCCAGTTTTAGCTGAAATGGAATACTGCGGAATTCGCATTGATTCAGCTTATCTCAATACCCTCTCGCAAGAACTAGAAATAAAATTAGCCAAACTTGAAGAAAATACCTATGAAGCAGCGGGGAGAAAGTTTAATTTAGGTTCGCCCAAACAATTAAGCGAAATCTTGTTAGAAAAAATCCCCGAACAGTTTCAGAAAAAGTCTCGCAAAACAAAGACGGGATACTCTACAGATGCCGCTGTTTTGGATAAATTGCAAGGAGACCACCCGATTGTAGACGATTTATTAGAGTATCGAACATTATCCAAATTAAAATCAACCTATGTCGATGCTTTGCCGCAGTTAGTGCGTGGGGATACCGGGCGAGTACATACAGATTTTAACCAAGCTGCAACTGGTACGGGCCGGCTTTCTTCTTCCAATCCCAATTTACAAAATATTCCCATCCGCACCGAGTTTTCGCGGCAAATTCGCAAGGCTTTTTTACCGGAGTCGGGTTGGCTGATGGTGTCGGCTGACTATTCTCAAATTGAGTTGCGAATATTGGCTCATTTGAGTCAAGAACCGGTGTTGATTGAAGCTTACCAAAATAACCGAGATGTGCATACCGTAACGGCTCAACTGCTGTTTGAAAAAGAGGAAGTAACGCCGGATGAAAGACGGTTTGGGAAAACGATTAATTTTGGGGTAATCTATGGTATGGGGGCGATTAAGTTTGGGCGATCGATGGGCAAGTCTTCGGCAGACGGGAAAAAGTTTATTGAACGATTTAACGAGCGTTACAGTAAGGTTTTTGAATATTTGGAGCACGTAAAAAAAGAGGCGATCGCCCTAGGCTACGTTTCCACAATTCTCGGCCGCCGCCGCTATCTCAACTTCGAGAGCCCAACACTCGCTGAGTTTAAAAAAGAACGTCGCAACCCCGAAGACATTCACTCCAGCCTACTTAAGTCTCTCAATAGAAATGACGCCCAATCTTTGCGGGCTGCAGCCAACGCTCCCATTCAAGGCTCAAGTGCAGATATCATTAAACTTGCCATGATTGAGGTAGACAAAATTTTGCAAAACTATCAGGCGCGGCTGTTATTGCAAGTTCACGACGAATTAATCTTTGAAGTACCTCCCGATGAATGGGAAGAATTGCAGCCAAAAATTAGAACGGCGATGGAAAATGCTCTGCCACTTAGCGTACCGCTAATAGTTGACATCCACGCGGGGCAAAATTGGATGGAAACTAAATAAACAGAGAGAAATATGAACCCAACCAAAATCACCCTTTCTCCTAAAATCACCAGCTTAAGTGCACTTTTTCTGCTGTTCCTACTCTCCGGTTGTCCCCAAAAGCTACCGCCCAACAATTATGCTGTGAAACGAGTCAGCGACGGCGACACCCTTGTCGCCAGCGATAGCGCCGGGAAGGATATCAAAGTGCGTTTTGCCTGCATAGATGCACCGGAAATTGCCCACACCAATGCTGAAAAAAACAGCAAAAAAGCAGCAGAAAAGAATCAGTTTAAGTGGGGAAATCTAGCCGAGCAAAGAATGCAGCAGCTCGTCAAACAAGGGGGCGGGCGCGTGGTTTTGACCGTCACCGATACTGACCGCTACGGCCGCAAAATTAGCGAAGTTCGCTTACCAAACGGCACATTTGCCCAAGAAGTTTTGCTGCGCGAAGGATTAGCAATGGTTTACCGTCCTTACTTAAAAAACTGTCCTAGTGCAAGTATTGTGGAACAAGCGGAAGCCGAAGCTAAGAAAAATCGCCGCGGCGTTTGGGGAGATTCTAAGTTTGTTCCCGCTTGGAATTTTCGGAAGAAATGATTGAGTTAGTTGTTAGTTGTTAGTTGTTAGTTGTTAGTTGTTAGTTGTTAGTTGTTAGTTGTTAGTTGTTAGTTGTTAGTTGTTAGTTGTTAGTTGTTGGCAGTCAACAGCTAACAGTCAACAGTCAACAGTCAAC
>NZ_JADEWT010000193.1 GCF_015207505.1 Tychonema sp. LEGE 06208 | reverse complement strand
GATGCCATAAGGGAGGGCGCATAAGGTTTCTTCCTTCTTCCTGATTGTCAGAATTTAACAGGCTTTTCAATTCACATATCATTTTCAGTTTGTTTTGTCAACTCCTAATACTGAACCGACGCCCTAGTAGTGTGGGTAATATTGCGTTTTCGACTGACGACGGGATCGATCCCACGCCGATAACTCCGCCGACAATTCCGCCGACAATTCCGCCGACAATTCCGCCGACAATTCCGCCGACAATTCCGCCGACAATTCCGCCGACAACTCCGCCGACAATTCCGCCCACAACTCCGCCCACAACTCCGCCCACAACTCCGCAGATAATTCCGCAGATAATTCCGCCCACAACTCCGCCGATAGTTCCGCCCACAACTCCGCAGATAATTCCGCCCACAACTCCGCCGACAACGGAAACTATTCCACCAACTATTCCGCCGATAATTCCGCCGACAATTCCGCCAACAACGGAAACAATTCCACCAACTATTCCGCCAACAACGGAAACAATTCCACCAACTATTCCGCCGACAATTCCGCTGACAATTCCGCTGACAATTCCGCTGACAATTCCGCTGACAATTCCGCCGATAACGGAAACAATTCCGCCGACAATTCCGCTGACAATTCCGCCGACAACGGAAACAATTCCGCCGATTGTTGGGCTGACACCGCCGCTGCTGCAGTCGGTAGCAGTAACTTCGATCGACTTTAACGCATTACCACCCAGGACGATCGCACCCGTCGCCATACCAGCAACACCACTATCGCCCACAGCCACAGCAAAACCAGCACCGCAACCCTCAATCCCCGATCCAGAAGACTTGCAAGGCCGTCGCAAAATTCCACCGCTAGACAATCCCGGCGCTGCTGCCGATCAAATTTTAAGACTTGATTCGAGTATCATCAGTCAGTTGCCCCCGGCATACCAACCGCCAACAGTTCCCAGCAGGGAAACAGCGCCACCACTAACCCCTAATTCTTCTTTAGTTCTGGGATATGTTCCACCTCCCGATCGACTTTTTGAAGGTAACGACATAGAAAAAACAGTCTGGGGAATTGAACAAACAAGGAATCAAGAATTTGGACAATACCTGGGAGTAACAGCCAATCTTCCCGATCAAAAAGTCATGATTGCGACATTCCAACAAACTTTAAAAAATATCGAACAGCAAACCGGCAAACGGTCTGGTATCATCTACATAATCTCGCTAGCCGATCGACTAGAACTAATTTTAGTTCCTCCCGTGGGACGGCCGATTCACTACAGCGTCCCTGAAGCCAACAGAGCAGCTCTTTTCCCATTTGTTCAGGAGTTGCAGGCTGAAATCACCAGTCCGGGAAAACGCGGTACTACGACTTATCTACGCGCCGCCCAGCAATTATATAAATGGGCGATCGCACCCCTAGACAAAGACTTAAAAAACTTAGGAATTCAGACATTGTTACTGTCAGTCGATCCCGGATTGAGGAGTATGCCCTTTGCCGCTTTGCACGACGGTAAAGGCTTCTTAATTGAAAAATACAGTTTCAGCCTCATTCCGAGTTTTAGCTTGACTAATAGCGATTATAAAGCAGTTACAGATGCCACAGTCCTAGCAATGGGAAGGTCAGAATTTGTTAACCAAAAGCCCTTGCTCAGTGTGCCCATCGAATTACAGGCGATTTCGGCTCAGTGGCACGGGCCATCTTTCCTCAATTCGACTTTCACTTTAGATAATCTCAACTCCGAACACGCCAAAAGAGGATTTCGGATAGTTCACCTAGCAACCCACGCTGACTTTCAACCGGGAAAACCAAGCAATTCTTATATTCAACTGTGGAATTCCAAATTGCAGCTCGATCGCCTAGAAAGTTTAAATTGGCGCAATCCGCAGGTAGACTTATTAGTATTAAGTGCTTGTAGAACAGCCTTGGGCGATGGGGAAGCAGAGTTAGGTTTTGGAGGTTTAGCAGTAAAATCCGGCGCGAAATCTGCTTTAGGGAGTTTGTGGTATGTTGACGACGGAGGCACTTTGGCCCTGATGAGCGAATTTTACCACCAGTTGCGAGGAGCCACAACGAAGGCAGAAACTTTGCAACTTGCTCAACAGGCGATGATTGCTCATAAAGTTCGGATGGAAAACGGGCAGTTAGTAACAACAGCGGGCAAATTGAATTTACCGGCTGACTTACAACAAAACCAAGATTTTTCTCATCCTTACTACTGGAGCAGTTTCACCCTAATCGGAAGTCCTTGGTAAGAGGGAAGTTCGGCAACGGATTATGTAACGGATGTAACGGATGTAAGTCTGTCGGAAGAAGATGGAAGATGGAAGATGGAAGATGGAAGATGGAAGATGGAAGATGGAAGATGGAAGATGGAAGATGGAAGATGGAAGATGGAAGATGGAAGATGGAAGATGGAAGATGGAAGATGGAAGATGGAAGAGTACCCTTCGGCTTTGCTTAGGGTGAAAATAAGGAATAAGGAATATGGAAGAAGTCAAGGGTAGGATGCGTCAGGAAAGGTGATTTTCAATCACTCCTCATCTCATTCTGACGCACCATTTATTCTTGCCATCAGAATCATATTTTTCCGATTACCAAGCGAGTTAAAAATTATCAAGAAGCAGAACCTCTTGGCCCTCCCTGTTTCACGTTAGGCGCTGCGGTTCCGTAATTGACGCGACAACCGATGTTTAACAAACTAGAACTGCATTCGAGAGGGACAATTTGCTGGTCGAGGAGAGCGCTGCAACTTACATACTGGTCGTTATTAGTATCTCTTACCATACATTCGATCGCCTTAGCGCCCGATCGACTCGCCCAACTCTTCATACCTGCGACTGCAATCATGTGCTGCCAGTAAAACCAAAATAGGAACACTCCAAACAGTACCGCCACTGCTAATCCTGCTTTAATCTTCCAACTGCTCAGGATATTTCCCAAGCTACTTTTTAAGTTTTCCGTCACAGAAATAGGGGTTTCGGAACTTATTTCTGGAGGCGGCAAATTGGTTTGTGTTTGTTCTGGGATTTCCGACATCACGTAGCTCCTCTGATTTTTGCGATTGGCTGGGAATTGCCGGAGGCGATGGCGCACTCTTGCAAATTCTCTCAGATTTTAGCAAAACTCGTCTGTACTGGCAACCTCAAAAAGCAGTAGCGCCGTAGAAGTATGTATATTGTATCGATCGCGAGCGCGATTTCTATGCCTTTTGAGGTATTGCACAATTCGCGTTAGCGGAGCCCGCCCCTACGGGGGCTGCGCCAACGAAGAGGATCGGCTATTTTGCACCTAGGGAAATAGAATTGTTGCCGATGTTCTTTGAAAACGGCTGAAATGAATCAGCTTTTTTTGCGAACCGCAGAGGCCGCAGAGGCCGCAGAGAAAGAGCAAACAGAGATATATTGACTTTCACCAATCATTTATGGTTTCGATAGCAGTTCTAATAACTCAGATTCCGAAAGTAGTTTTACCCCCAAAGATTGAGCTTTCTCTAATTTAGAACCCGCATCTTCACCCACAACCACATAATCAGTTTTAGCACTAACCGAACCTGTGACTTTTCCTCCAGCTTTGACAATCAAATCTTTGGCTTCATCTCGTTTCAGAGTCGGCAAAGTTCCAGTCAATACAAATATTTTGCCAGCAAACTGTAAATTTATGTCGGCTAAATTCTGACTTTTTACTTCTGAGTGCAATTGCAATCCCGCAGTTTTTAACCGTGCGATTAAACTTTGATTTGCCGGAACTCGAAACCACTGAGAAACCGATTGTGCAATCTCCGGCCCGATGCCGTACACGCCCTCAATCGCAGCGGCCGATACTGCGGCTAACTCTTCCACATTTGCAAACCTTTCTGTCAGCAATTGCGCGTTGACACTACCAACGTGGCGGATTCCCAAGCCGTAAAGTACCCGCGAATAAGGTTGATTTTTCGATTGGGCGATCGCACTTACCAACTTTTGGGCCAACTTCTTACCCATGCGTTCCAAACCCATCAATCTTTCCGCAGTCAAATCGTACAAATCCGCAGCAGAATTGAGCAGATTGCTATCAACCATCTGCTGCACCAACTTTTCCCCAACACCGTTAATATCCAGAGCATCCCGGCTGCAAAAATGAATCAGCGAACCCCTCAAAATTGCCGGACAAGATGTATTGATGCACCGAGTAACGGCCTCCCCCTTTTCCCGAACCACAGGCTGCGCGCATTCGGGACAGCAACTAGGCATTTGAAAAAGTTGAGCATTTTGGGGACGAAGTTCCGGCAAAACTCGCACAACTTCTGGTATAATTTCCCCAGCTTTTCTGACAATCACAGTATCGCCAATATGGAGATTTAGCTCGGAAAGTCGATCGCTATTGTGGAGAGAAGCGCGCGAAACCGTGGTTCCAGCCAACTGCACCGGTTTGAGTTCCGCTACAGGTGTCAGAGCTCCGGTTCTCCCTACTTGTACGGTGACTCCTTCTACCATTGTAGGGACTTCGGCGGCCGGATACTTCAGGGCGATCGCCCAACGCGGAAACCTCTGAGTAAAACCCAATTGTTTTTGCAGCAAAACCGAATTCATCTTAACAACAACCCCATCGGTCATGTAAGGCAAATTTCCCCGCTCAGTATCCCAATATTCGTAATACTCCCGCACCTCATCCAAAGCATAGCAAACTTTGCGATTGGGATTCACCTTAAACCCCATTTTTCGCAATAATTCCAACGAATCCCACTGCGTGTCACCCTCATTACCCTCATCTAAATACAGAGTATAAGCAAAGAAATCCAACCTGCGCTTATCCACAATTTTAGAATCCAACTGTCGCAGCGTACCCGCCGCCGCATTCCGAGGATTAGCAAACAATTGTTCCCCCGCTTTTTCCCGTTCCCGATTAATTTCCTCAAACACAGCCAAAGACAAAAAAGCCTCTCCCCGCACTTCCACCACAGGCGGCGGATTATCTAAATTGAGTTTTAAAGGAATCGAGCGAATAGTCTTGACATTTTGAGTAATATCCTCTCCCGCAATCCCATCTCCCCGCGTCGCACCGCGAACTAAAATTCCATTTTCATAGGTTAATGCTAAAGCAGAACCGTCAATTTTTAATTCGCAAACATAGGAAACCCCCCCCAACCCCCCCAAGCTTCGGGGGGGAGTAATTTCCCTGTTTTCCTGATTGCTAATGGAAGATGTTATTCCCTCTTGTCCCCCCCCTTGATAAGGG
>NZ_JADEWT010000192.1 GCF_015207505.1 Tychonema sp. LEGE 06208 | reverse complement strand
CTCTCCCTCTCTCCCCCTCTCCCATTCTCCCCCTCTCCCTCATTAGGATCGATCGCCCAAAGCAAGGCAATCAGTAGTTCCCCAGTAGGCATAAATCGGCGTGTTTTGGTCTGGGAAAGAGCCGCCGGTATTTGGCTGGCGCACCGTAATTTTATCGCCAGAGGTCAACTCAACCACGTAATGAACGTGAGTGCCCATGTACATAGTATTTTTGAGCCGCCCTTCAAAACAGTTGACCGACACTTCCGGCTGGTATAGATTCAAATATACTTTTTCCGGCCGGACGCTGACCACCACAGAGTCGCCTGTGACACCATTCCACATATCTGACTGCTGAACGATTATTTTCAGATTGGCCGAGGTGCGAACTGTGAGAGTCGATCGGTCGATCGACTCCACCGTACCAGAAAACAAATTCGTATCCCCAATAAAATCCGCCACAAAAGCCGTCTGCGGACACTCATAAATTTCTTCGGGTGAACCGATTTGCTCAATTCGGCCCTCGTGCATCACCGCAATCCTGTCTGACAGACTCATCGCCTCTTCTTGATCGTGAGTCACCATCACAAAAGTCAAGCCTAATTCTTGATGCAAATTCGACAGTTCCAACTGCATCTGCTTCCGCAACTTCAAATCCAGAGCCCCCAGCGGTTCATCCAGCAGTAGTACCGCCGGTCGATTTACCAGAGCTCTCGCCAAAGCCACCCGCTGCTGCTGGCCGCCCGACATTTGACCGGGAAACCGATTGGCGAAAGATTCCATTTTCACCAATTGCAAAACTTCTTTTACCCGTTCTTCTATTTCCGTTTTTCCGAGCTTTTTAATCCGCAATCCAAAAGCGATATTGTCCCAGACATTCATGTGTCCGAACAAAGCGTAGCTTTGAAACACGGTATTTACCGGACGGCGGTAAGCTGGAGTGTTGGTCATCGACTGGCCGCGAATCATCAATTCGCCCGCCGAGGGAGTCTCGAAGCCAGCGATTAAACGCAGCGTCGTAGTCTTACCGCAGCCGGAGGGGCCGAGAATGCTAAAAAATTCTCCTTGTCGAATGCTGATGTCAACTCCGCGAACTGCGGTTTCGCCGTTAAATACCTTAAAGACCTTGCGGAGTTCAACGTCAAGCGCTGTATCCGTTGCTGTCGTACCTTGGTTGAGTGCTGTCTGAAACATATTCGCCCTTTCCTGGGGTTAATGCACGCCGCTTGAATACAGTTTAACTTTAGACTTTTCTGTATTTTAGGCGAGGAATGTTCGATGTAACAGGTTTTGGGATTTGTTCTTTCAATTCTATCTCAGAGTGCTCTTGGGTAAGTCTGAATGTTTTGTGTCGCGCGATCGAGTTCGATCAACTCCCCAACTATTGATTCTCAGGACTTGGAGTAGGAGATGGTGTTGGTGATTTCTCTGGTTTGGGTGCTTCTGCTTTTTTCCATTCTGACAAAGGTCGATTGACAGCATTTTTAAAGTCAAAAGGCACTAGCAGCACGGGCAAATTTTCGGCTGAATTTTGAGGGGGCGCTTCCCCCGGATTGGCTAGAGCGTACAAGAAGCGGCCGCTAAAGTCTGTTTTGCCTAAAACTAAACGGTGAGTTTCCTGGTTGTCCAGCTTGACTGTGACTGTAGCTTGGGGTTTGTCTAGACCGTATTCTGGGAGTTTAGCCGCGGTAGTATTAATCGTGCGATCGCTCTTTCCTGTCGCCAGCCTGTCTAGCAAAAAATCCACCGAAGCCTCACTCGCCTGCCCTTGCACCGGCAATTTCATTTCCCAGCTAGACTTGCCTCCTTTTGTAGCATAAACTCGCTCAAAAGTCAAGATTCTTTCGGGAGTTTTTACTGTAAAGAATTGTATGCGATCGGACTTAAAATTAAAAATTTTATGTTTGTTTTCCTTCGCCTCTTCCTGCTTGGGAGATACCTGCATTTCGTACACAGAAACAAACCCAATCATGCTTAGCGCGACGGCTATCAATACAAATGTATTTTTCTGCAATTTCATAATAACTGGGAATTGGGCATTGGGCATTGGGCATTGGGCATTGGGCATTGGGCATTGGGCGGAGCGAAGCGGAGGGATTGGCCCGCGCAGGGCATTGGGCGGAGCGAAGCGGAGGGATTGGGCATTGGGCATTGGTAATTGTTAATTGCTAGTAAAGAACAAATAACAAATAACTCATCAGCTAATCCGCATTTAATTTGCATGGTGAAATACAGTTTCGCTGTTGTGGGTAGTAGGGGTTGGGCAGGAAAGCCCGCCCTAAACATATAATCTGAATGCACAAAAGCTTAACTAATAACTAATAACTAATGACTGATGACCAATGACTAATGACTAAGGACTAATGACTCTTCATCATCTCCTCTTCCACCAAATAGTGCCGCCTATTACCAGTCCGAGTAAGGGCCAAACTAGCCAAGCTAAAATCAGCAATCCTATTTGGATGACCGTCATATTAATGCGGCGGTTGGTAGATTTTTTCGGACTTATAGAAAGGCTTTGTTGGTCTGGTTTACTCAACCAACTGACAGAGTTGAGAAATACGTCACTATTGAGTTGTTGCTCAAACCAACCGTTAGTCACAAATTGAGATGTGCCAATTACTACCATGCGCGATATTTTTTGAGAACTTGATGGTACAGAAGGAGTTGTGGTTGGCTTCGGAGATGGTGTGGGAGATGGTGTGGGAGATGTTGTGGGAGATGTTGTGGGAGATGGTGTGGGCGTTGGGGAACTTTCGGGAGATGTTGTGGGTGTTGGGGAAGCTGTCGGTAATACTGGCGGCGTAGCTTCTTGGGAGACAATCACCGAGTAGCTAATTGGGGAAGCTGTAGGCGATGTTGTTGGAGATGGGGATGTTGTCGGAGATGGGGATGTTGTCGGAGATGGGGATGTTGTTGGAGATGGGGATGTTGTTGGAGATGGTGAAGTTGTCGGCGATGGAGAATCTGTCGGCGATGTTGTTGGAGATGGGGATGTTGTCGGAGATGGAGAAGGCGAGGGTGAGGGTTTTAAGGGAGTGCTGTCAGCGCCCGATCGCACTAAAGCCACACCTAATAATAACGGGCCTTGTCGATCGGTCTTCTGATCGAACTCCAATTTCTTAGTCGTCAAATCGCTTTCCGCCCAACTTTCCTGACTCGTCCACAGCAGCGGTTGTTCTTCTATCCCTGCTACGGGCGTGGTTTCCAAAGCACGCGCAAACGGATAAAATGAAATGCCGGTGCCGAAACTTTTAGTAATCGGATTGTCGCCGTAGCGCCTGACTGTGGGAACCGTCGGGCCCAGACCGAATCTTTGACCGCCGCCGGAAGCATCGATGACCAAACGGGTGTCTAATTTTAGGCCCCATTCTTGCAGAAATTTGTCTAATCCGGTATTAATTGCTGGGTCTACCATTAAGAATAAACTGCCGCCGCGATCGAGATAAGCCTTTAGCGCTTTAATTTCTGCATCGACAAACGGTTTTTCTGGCCCAGCAATAATTAAAGCATCTGCATCTTCGGGAACTTCTTGGCGTTCGGCAAAATTTAGCGTTTGGGCGTTATAGTATTTATCTTTCAGAGCTTTTTGGGCTTGCTCAATTCCGCCTTGACCTTCTTTCAGCGGGCGCGTTCCTTTACCTTGCAAAAAGTAAACTGTAGGAACGCGAGTGCTCAGAATTTCTTCTAAGCCATTGGTAAGTTTGATCTCTGAAAGACCTTGATTTGGGTCGCTACCAAAAGCTGTGCCGCCTTTTTGCAGCTCTTGTTTTTTGTCGCCCGATTGCAGGTAAACTTCTCCAATGCTGGTAATGCTAAATTCCCTGGCTTTTCCCGGTTGCGCCTGCGGGTCTACAAATTCGTATTGGAACTTGGAACCTCCCTCGCGTTTGTAGCTTTGTAGCAATTCTTTTGTTTGGGGATTTTGAATGGGGTCAAATACCCATACTTTGACTGGTTGTTGGAGGTTTTGCAGTATTTGTTGAGTCTGGGGGGCGAGGGTAAACTGTTGGCTTTCGGTTAAGTCGATGCGGAGGGGATAGCGAAATGCGATGAAGTTAATTACTCCGAGAATCACAAATACTGCGGTGGTAGCAATTAGGGCGTTGGTGCCGGCTTGGGTGGAACGCTGCCCCCAAAAGCCTTGTTCGTGAGTTAAATATAGCAGCCAAAGTGCGATCGTCACCGTTCCGGCAATAACTAAACCGACTGTCAGGGGTTCCCATGCTGCGGATACAAATGCTGCTGTTAAACCTGCTGCGATGAGGAGGGGGCCCAGCCAAAAAATATATTTCCAATTGGTTTTCTTAATTTTCATAACATAAATATGGGACGATAATTTTCCGGTTCGAGAATGTTATTCATATTGCATTAGCCTGCAACCAGGCTGTCAAGTCTGACTGCTGTTGAAAATCCAGGACGGCATCTCCTAATTCTTGTAATTCCTGCACGCCTAATTGACGGATGCAGTTTTCGGTTTCTGGTTGGATTGTGCCTAAACGCCGCACGACTTGACGCAAAATTAACGATAGATGAGCGGCTTTTGTTACCTGTTCTTTTGCTAACTCTATGGCAATCTGCTGGTCTTCAATCCACAGTTCTTGGTTCTGTAATTCATTTAATTCTTCCTGAGTAAAATTGTCTTCGCTGGCCATTCTCAATGCTTTCTCAATTTCGGGGACTGCACTCAGTGTTTCTGGTACTGTATCCAAAGTGCTGGTGTTTTTGAGAAGGTAAATCCATCGGTCTGCGATGGTTTCTAATTCTGCTAATTCTTTAGTGAATTTGGGCAGTTCTATAAATACTAATTCTATTTCAGTATCGGGATAGTCAAACTGTTGCTCTTTTTCTTTGAAAACAAATCGCGTCAGAAATTCTGGTTGGTTTCCAAACATTTCAAAGTCGGCAATTTTTAAAGAAATTACTGTTTTGAGTCTTTCGTAGCGTTCTTCTCGTGTTAATTGCAGGCTGTAGGTTTTAGCTGCGTTGTACAAAACTCTGGTTCCGAAGGAAGGGACGTTGATTACTTGAATTTCAATGAGGGCGATTCGGTCGCCGTTTATTGTGGCTTTGACATCTAGTTGTGTGTCTACTCCGAAAGTTTGATTTCCTGGTTGGGATTTGATTATTTCTAAGTCTTCGATGACTGGCTGTGCTTCATAAAGGATGGCGTTTAAAAAATTAATTAGGATGTCTTTGCTGTCGCTGGAAGCAAATATTTTTTTGAACGCAAAGTCTATTTTTGGATTGATCAATCTCATTGTTTGAGGTAGTTTGTAGAATTTAACATTAGTCATTAGTCATTAGTCATTAGTCATTAGTCATTAGTCATTAGTCATTAGTCATTAGTCATTAGTCATTAGTCATTAGTCATTAGTCATTAGTCATTAGTCATTAGTCATTAGTCATTAGTCA
>NZ_JADEWT010000190.1 GCF_015207505.1 Tychonema sp. LEGE 06208 | reverse complement strand
GCATGGGGCATGGGGCATACCTCACAACGCGATCGAACTGCTATAGAACCCATTTGATATCTATTGCATAAATCTCAGAAACCGGGTTGATCTCTATATTTCTCGTCACCCAACCAAAAACTTGTAGAAACCCGGTTTCTCGCCCCTTGCGTAAATCTCAGAAACCAGTTTCTCTCTATATTTTTCGTCACCCAACCCAAAAACTCAAAGATGTCAAATGGGTTTTATAGGTGGTAAAATCGAATAAACCGCGAAGGCGTTATCAGCGTCTTCGCGGTTTATTCGTTCCGATGCTACCGGATTTGATATTACTCGTTCATATTCTTGTAAGTTGCAACCGCAGAAGGCGAACTCCGGTTTAAATAGCGGAATATCCAATACTTAAATACCGTATCCAAGATAACTGGAAACGTCGCGATGAACAGAAATATAAACTGCCTATTTTCTGGTAGTCCCAAATGCCTCGATAAACCTTCGAGAATTATTTCCCAACCGTGCGGCGAGTGAAATCCGACAAACACATCCGTAAACAAAATAATTATGAAAGCCTTAGCACTGTCGCTAAGTCCGTAAATCACATCGTCCATGAAAGATTTTAAAACCTCAATTTCTTTCTTGTTAACAAGGAGAATCCAGACAAAAACAAAGCAAGAAATTAAGTCGGCAAAAATATTTTTAATGGCTCCACCGCTTTCACTACGGTATTCCTCCGCTAGCTCAACTGCTTTTGCGGTAATCTTCTTTTCCGTTTCCTCTTCTGAAAGCGAGGGAGCAATGCCAATTAATTTTTCAAATTTGAGCTGCCGCTCAAATTGCTCTAGTTTTTCAAAGGCTTCTTCTTCCAACTCATAATTTATGAATATGCGAGATTCTTCCGGAGGTCTAAACTGGTCAACTATCGGCCCTACAATAAAGTTTTTAGAAATTTGATTTGCCAACAGCGGAACTAAAATTAGCAGCAATATAAATCTCAGAGAAATGACTGTTTTTACTTGGGAATTGCGAAAATTCTTAACTACGTCTTTTTCGGCTTCTGGGTTAAGTTCTTTAGTGATTCGACTCAAGGTTCCCAAAAGCGATCGGGGTAATAAATTAACTTCTTCAGAGTTAGTGTCAACTTCGCCCGCCTGAGTTTGAATTGAATTAGCTGAACCTAGGTTGCTGTTAGGTTGAGAGGTGCTACTTGTAGATTTAAATAGGAGGTTTTCTGAGCTGAGAACCGGAACGATCGCAGTTGATTTACCCTGATTAATATATTTATCGATGACCCCATCAATAAATGCGAGCTTCTCAAAGACAAGGGACGATCCATCTCGATCGTCGAAACCTAATCCGTGCTGGCGGCGCTCTGTGCTATTATTTGCCGCCTGCGGTTTGGCCCCCACCCGATCGGGCAATTCCAAAAAATAACGGCTAGCATTAAACTCAACCATCCTGGTGTGGATCACCTTGAGGTATTTTTGCAGTTCGGATTTAAAGTAAGACAGGGTGCTTTGTCCGTAATCGCCCGATCGCTCCGAAATCCGTTGGCCCCCAAAATGCTCATCTTCGATCGCCTTAATTGCTAAAGCAGCATCATAAGCTTGTTCTAGAGCTCTTTCAGGTGTATCTCTATACCACTGGTTAGCGCTGTAGAGATATTTGACAAACCTATTCCACGCAGAAGTATTCATAACTAAAAGCTGGTTCGTTCGCAGCAGACATTAGTGACTAAATTATTCATGGTATGGTAACAGATTTACAAAAATTGGGAACGCCGGCAGAAAATTCAATTTGGATTGTCGGAGCCGCCAAAACCGGCAAAACCGCTCGTTTAGTCGAGCAGTTCTGTATTTGGAGCGAAACCGTTAAGTCTTTGCCCGCAACAGTTTCAAGCCGGGGGCATTCCGGGCGGTGGCGGGCGGGACAAACAGCCCCAGCAATTTTAGTATTAGCAGCTAACGGCGACAATCGGCTGGAACTAGCCGATCGCATCGCCGTAGCCACCCAAGGAAAATATGCCTTTCACTCCACAACACCCTTCGGTTTTTTTGAGCAAGAAGTATTGCTATTTTGGCCGCTGCTAGTTGAGTCACTGCAGTTGAAGGCTCAATTTCCGCTGAGGCTGCAACCGGAAACAGAATTGGAACTTGCCGCCCGACTCTGGCGTCGCGAATTAGACGAAGGCATTTTGCAACAAACAGGAGTCAGTCCAAACCGAATGGTGCGTCGAACTCTAGACTTATTACAACTTGCTGCTGTCAGCGGCACCCCCAGAGAAGAAATTAAGAGCATTTTGGAACAGGGATTTGTCGGCTTTGGCGGCTCGCACAGCCTGTGGGCTAGCATGGGAGAATTGCTCGAAAGGTGGTGGGAATGGTGCTTGACGCGGGGGCTGCTGACTTACGGGATTGTTTGCGAACTCTACTGGCGTTACTTGTTGCCAAATGTTACTTACCAGCAGCAGTTGACCTCTAGATACCAAGCTACGATCGCAGATGATGTTGACGATTATCCAGCCATCAGCCGCCATTTGTTCGATCGAATGCTCGATCGAGGCGTGGCGGGAGCCTTCTCCTACAATCCAGATGGAGGAGTGCGTTTGGGTTTGGGGGCGGACACCGAAGACCTCGCCCAACTCGAAAGCAGGTGTCGCACCGTCGAAAAATTGGACGCAAAAGCGGGTTTATCCCCAGAAATTGGGGAATTGGCGGTAAGTTTAGCCGTAAATTCTGAGGGTTTTTATCCTTTAGGCTTGAGTTTGCCCGGATCGGTTCGATCGCTCGAAACAATTTCTCGGGCCCAACTGCTGCGAGAAACCGCCGAAATCATCGTGGATGCAGTGAAATCAGCAGCCGTAGAGCCGCAAGAAATCGCCGTAATTGCTCCGGGGATGGATGCGATCGCCCGTTACAGTTTAACGGAAATTCTAGCCAGACACGGCATCGCCGCCGAATCTCTCAACGATCAGCGTCCCCTCTCGACTACCCCAGAAATTCGAGCTTTGCTGACTTTGTTAGCCTTAGTTTATCCGAGACTAGGCCGTTTAGTCGATCGAGACGCAGTAGCCGAAATGCTAGTAATTTTAGGCAGCCAGAAACATCGGGAAGTAGCGGAAACAGAAGATTCCCAGCCCAATTTCCATCTAAAATCTCAAACTTTTTCTGAGCGAAGTCGAAGAATTCCGAATCAAAAATCGATCGACCAAGTGAGAGCAGGTTTAATCGCCGATAGCTGTTTTTGTCCCGATGTCGATCGACCTCAATTGCTACCAATTACAGCCTTTCCCCGGTGGGACAGAGTGGGACACCGAGCCTGTGCCGCCTACGAGCAAATTGTCGAGTGGATCGAACAACAGCGATCGCAACAACAAGAGCGGCTGTTGCCGAGTCCCATAGCCCTGCTCGATCGAGCCATCCAGAAATTTCTGATCAACGACAGATACCTAGCCTACGATCGGCTATCAGCCCTGCGAGAGTTAATGGAAACCGCCGCCCACTACTGGGAAATACACGGACGAATGCAGCGCCAAGAACCAACAAACAGCAGCGAATCAGAAACCATCGCCCGGTTCATCCAGTTATTGCGCCAAGGAACCGTCACCGCCAACCCCTATCCCGTCCGCGCCCAAGGAACCCAAACCCAAGCCGTCACCCTGGCCAACATCTTCCAGTACCGCAGCAGCCGCCGCGCCCACAAATGGCACTTTTGGCTGGATGCCGGCTCGTCCCTGTGGCTGAGTGGCGGTGCGGCGACATTGTTTGGTGCACCCTTATTTGTGCGATCGCAACTGGGGCGTCCCTGGGAAACCGAAGACGAAACCACCGCCGACCAACAGCGGCTGCGGCGAATTCTGCTAGATTTGTTAAGTCGCTGTTCTGTACTTTACCTTTGTCACAGCGAACTAGCCGTCAACGGACAAGAGCAAACTGGGCCACTTCTGCCCCTCATTCAGAGTTCTGTTTCTTGTCAGCAGTCCGGCTAAAACTAAGAGATTTGGCAGGCATCAAGAAAATTATGAATGCAAAGATTTTCATTTTTTCCACCCTTGGATAGCTCATCGAGGCTGACTTAAATTCAGACTTTTAGGGTCGAGCAAAATCCGGCGATATTAGAGTGTACCCAAAACCCACATCAAAACTTGCAAACATTACTATTTCTAGCGCAAAAAATGCCAGAGTTCAAAAAAATCAATAGCCCTGGCAATTTTGATTTATTATGCTAGAAATGAGCGAGATTATTAATCAATAATAAGCCAGATTTGAGGCAACAAACTGAGATTGATCAGTTCTTAAAGTTAATCGGAACCGTCGTTTAAAGGAGCCAAAATAATGCCCAGTGCAGTACCGCGTATCATAATTGAGCCAACTCCAACTCCAGAGCCAGCACCAACGCCAACTCCAGAGCCAACTCCGACACCCGCACCGACACCGACACCCGCACCGACACCGACACCCGCACCGACTCCCCCTCCCTCCGGCGACGACACATTTGGTGGCATAGACGACACCTTGGGCGGAGGCGGTACCGCACCCTCAACGATCGGAGGCGTGATCCGGGGCACAGAAGCCAACGACTCCCTAGGAGGCAGTCCCGGCCCAGACGTGATTTCCGGGCTGCAAGGCAACGATACCGTCCTAGGCTTGGACGGCGACGATTTAGTATTTGGCAACGAGGATGACGACGTGCTGTTCGGCGGGCCCGGCAACGACGTACTCGACGGCGGTTCAGGACTCGATACCATCTACGGAGGTAAAGGCAACGACTCCCTTGATGGGGGAAATAACCCCGACCTGCTGTACGGCAATGACGGCAACGACACAGTAATCGGAGGCGAAGGCAAAGACACCGCTTACGGCGGCAAAGGCGGCGACAGCTTGCGCGGGGGCTCTGGCGACGATAGCTTTTTGGGCGACAAAGGCGACGACATCGTGTGGGGCGACCAAGGTAACGACTCGCTCTTCGGCGGCGACGGCGAAGACTTGCTATTTGGCAACGAAGGAGGCGACTGGCTCTACGGAGATGCCGGCGCGGACACAATTTTTGCTGGCGACGGTGACGACATCGTGTTTGGAGGTGCTGGAGACGACATCATCGACGGCGGCGCTGGCAACGACGTGCTGTGGGGCGAAGCAGGCAAAGACATCGTGGCCGGAGGCGAAGGCAGAGATGTCTTTGTCATTGGTGGCTTCAGTTCCCCCAGCGGCAGCAGCAACGGCACTAACCCGGCATTTGTGACCACAGGCGGCCCGGATATCGCCGATGCGGACATTTTCACAGACTTTCGCCAAGGCGAAGATTCGATCGGACTCAGCGGCGACCTCAAGTTTGAAGATTTGGTAATCTTCCAAAGCACCGACAGCAAAGCCGGCAGCACAATTATTCGCAACGGAGTCAGCGGCGACTTTTTAGCAGTATTGCCCGGAGTTGACAGCAGAACCCTAGGACGCAACTCCTTTGTAATTGCCCCCACAGTTCCCGGTAGCGCCACCCCACTACCCCTACCC